>DATEJO010000157.1:0-5489 GCA_035277905.1 Candidatus Sulfotelmatobacter sp. | reverse complement strand
ACTGGTGAGTCAATTTCGGTTGTTGAACATTCGATTGCGCAAAGGTGAACGTCGAGAAGGCGGAAATCAGCACAAGAACGAGAGAGCGTCGCATCGGAATCCTCCACAGGTGGGCCCGTACAGAAGTGTGAAGCGAGTATAGGAAGGTCCCGGAGGGCGTGTCAAACAGCCAATCCTTAGCCAGCAAAACGGAATCCCTGAGAGACTTACGAAACCGTTCCGTTGTTCAAAGGGCCGATTGGAAAGCATGTAACCACACGGTTTAGCCGCGAAGCGGCGGCAGAATGCAGCCCACGACGCAAGTCGTGGGTGTTTGGCAGAGAATGAGCCAGCCCCGGAGGGGCGAAAGAGAATTAAGCTTGCTGGCGCGACACGCTAATGCAACATCTCGCGAATATGAAGGAAGGGAGGTACTCAAAACCCGGTCGTGATCAGCTTCGTCAGCACAATCAAATACGCCCCAATCACCACCAGCCCATTCGCCCGGATCGCCCGATAACTCGCCGGCCACGGAAACATCAGGACACCATAGACTGGCATGAACTTTTCCGGCCAAACCAGTCCCGCCACACCGAACGTAAGGCAAGCCTGCATGATGAGACACAACAACAGATGATTGATCATGGGATTTTTGGGAGGACTTCATTCTATTAAACTGAGTTCGGCTTGGGAAGATAAATCAGGAATATTTTGTTACTTGCGGCTACTTCTTCGCCATGTATTTCGCGACAATCCGCGCGCATGCTTCCACGAAATCACGCTCAATTCTCGTGAATGTATTCGGGAAATAGCTCTCCACATCAAGTTCTCCGGCCACTCTCCCGCCCACTGAGATCGGCACCACAATCTCGCTGATCACCATCGACGATCCCTGCAGATACTCGGGATCTTTCGTCACGTCATCCACGATGACCGTCTGGCCGGTTCTGGCAGCCAAGCCGCACAATCCGGTATCGAGTGGAATGCGCTCGTTCGGCGCAAAGCTCCCCACGTATGGACCGATGACCAACAGGTTCGGATCAACCGCATCCACCAGATAAAATCCGACCCAGTTATAGCGCGCCATTTTCTCGTGCAGCCGCTGCGTGATCTTCTCCATCAGCGACTTCGCGCTCGCGGCCGTCTTGGCAAACTGCTCGAATTCCTCCAGGAGTTTTTCATGCTCCATAGTCATTCCTCGTTCAGAGCAGTCGATTGAAACTGCCAGCTTCATTGTGGGTCAGCGAGCATTGGAAAGAAATATTCAAGAATGTTCTGTGACAGCGATCACCGCACACTGTTCAGCCTCTCGGAGAAACCCTGGAACAGCCTCGTATCAGGGCACGGTTTCAACCGTGCCGCCCAGGGCTTAAGAGAACCGGGCTTCAGCCTCTGCGGGTAGCGCGTTTGAATCCACCTGAGAACTGGAAACCGTGCAGAAAAAATAGGCGCCGGGAAGGGTTCCGGCGCCTTATGAGATACGCTTCGCGGGATGCGTGGGCCGCGAAGCGGTAAGGAGAAATTATTTGCTTTCCGCCACCGAGGGACTCGCTCCGAAATCGCGGCGATTGTTCACGGCAGTCCGCGCCGCTCGCGTCGTCGGCTGATTTCCTGCCGCCGCGCCATACCGCTCCAGCAGCACCGGAGCCATCGCGTTCTCGGCTTCCTTCACAAAAATCATCTTGTTCTCCGAAGCCATGTCGATGCGGACGAAATCTCCCAGCTTCACCTGTCCGGTCGCAACAAGATTCGCCAACGGAAATACGAGATTCCGTTCAATCGCACGCTTCAGGTGCCGCGCTCCATAGCGCGGATCCGTTCCCTCTTTCAACAGATATTCTTTAACGGCCGTCGTGCAGTTGAACACAAACTGATTCGTTCCCGCTGCCATCAGCACGCGTTGCTGCACCATGCCCAGTTCGATATCCAGAATCTGCGACAGATGCTCGTCTCGCAGGGTCTTGAACACCACCGTCTTGTCGATGCGGTTCATGAACTCCGGCGTGAATTTCCGCCGCGCCGCCTCGACCGCAGTCCGCTGAATCTTGTCATCAAACGACTCGTCGACCTCGACCGCTTTCGGCGCAAATCCGAATCCGCCATCCACCAGGCTCGTCATCTCCGACGCGCCAAGGTTCGACGTCATGATGATGATGCACTGCGACAGATCCACCCGCCGGTTATCGCCCAGCGTCAAAGTGGCCTTGTCCAGAATTCCCAGCAGCAACTGCCACAGCGAGTCGGAAGCCTTCTCGATCTCGTCAAACAGCAGGATCGACAGCTTCAGTTTCTCCGTGAACCACTGGTTCAGCGCTTCCTGCGTCAGCAGCGGATGCGTCTCGCGATGTCCCAAGTATCCCGGAGGCGATCCGATCAGCTTCGCAATCTCGTGCGAATGCTGGAACTCGGCGCAATCGATCTTGATGCAGGCCCGCGCGTCGCCGAAAAGAGCCTCGGCCATGGCTTCCACTACGCGCGTCTTGCCCGACCCGGTCGGCCCCAGGAACAGCAGATTCCCTACCGGACGCCCCGGCGCATTCAGTCCCGCCAGGAACATCTGGTAGATCTCGACGACTTTCTCGACGGCCGCATCCTGACCCACGATCCTGCGGCGTAGGGCGGCTTCAAACTCTCCAGCATCGTTGCTTCGGCGGTTGGGATCCAGGACGGTTGCGAGGTTCGTTCTCATAAGATCTTTATCCGAAACTTCCGGATCTGCCCTTTCGGCCGTTTTCTGCGGCTCTCCTATATTTGTTGCCGGACTTTGTAGGCCTGATTACGTTTTCTTTGCCCACGTTCTGGAAGCTCCCCCACCAATGTTCCAGAACCGCTCCCGCCCGACGCCTTCCATAGGAGCAACCCTCTGGCCACGCGAACGCACCCTTCGCATTAAAATGTAAGCAATACAACTCAAACGACTTAGCTCCACCCCGCCTTATTTCAAAAGGCCCTCAGCCGCACCCTCTCTCACCATAAGCGAAAACCTTTGCACCATCGCGGAAGGAACCTACTAGTAACCACAGGAACCATATTGAATTTCCCCAAACTGAGTACTGGGTACTGAGTACCGAGTACTGGTATTAAAACAGTCAACCGTTCTCCGACCCACGTAACTAGCTCACACCCAATAGCATCGTTACTATCGGATTGGGTAGGTTCGGAGGAACGTCTTGCGCCATTCGTCTTCTCGCCTCGTTACGGGAACTCTCTGTCTTCTTTTCGCCGCTGCCGCCTGGCATCTGGCTCCCCATTCCATGTCGGGATTAGCCGCGCAAGCCCAGACCATCAAGCCGGCCGTCGCAGCCCAGCCGGCCCAGTTGAAATCCGTCAGCGAGACGACCAAGACCGCGCTCCCCGATCCCCACTCCCTGCCCGCTCCCGGCACCGAACTCTACACCGCCAAGCGCGGAGAAGCGATCCCGACCATCGCCCGCCACTTTGTTGGCAAGACCAGTTATCTGACTTCCTCCGAACTCGCCGAGGCTATCCGTTCCGTCAACCACAAGTCCGACTCGGCCAACATTCTTAAGGCCAACGAGACGATCGTCATCCCGGGCATCCTCTCCGCGCCGATCACCGCGAAGACGATCCCCGTTCCCAAGGACTTCGAAGTCCGCGCCGTCTACCTCACCGGAGTGATGGCCGCCAGCGACCACGGCATCCGCATCATCAAGCACTGGCGTGAAGTCGGAGGCAACGCCGTCGTATTCGATATCAAAGACTCCGATGGCAGCGTCAACATTCCGTTCGAATATCCCTTGCTGGGCGAACACAAGGTCTATATCCACGACCCCGCGAAATTCATCCATTTCCTGCACCAGCAGAACATGCACGCCATCGCCCGCATCGCCATCTTCCGCGACGAAGACTTGGTCAAGGCGCATCCCGAACTCGCCGTCCAGTCGCGCAGAAACCACACCGCCTGGCGTGAAAACGGCAAGCTCGTCTGGACCGACCCCTCGAACCCCAAAGTCCAGGACTATGACATCGCCCTCGCCAAGCACGTAGCCCAGCTCGGCGTCGACGAGATTCAGTTCGACTACGTCCGCTTCCCTGCCGAGGGCGACCAGAAAGACGCCATGTTCGAATTCCAGAAGGGCCAGCCGGAAGCAGCTTCAACAGAAGCGGATCAGCCCTGCGCCGCTGATGCCACGCCAGCCGAAGCCCCGGTGGGGCAAAAGAATGCAGCCCATGGCGCAAGCCATGGGACAGCCGCGAAATCGGCTCGAGCCCCGAAGGGGCGTAAGACCGGTTGCCAGGCCGCGAAACCTCATGGCATCCAGCGCTCCGACGTTATCGCCGGATTCCTCAAGCGTGCCTACGGCGAACTCCATCCCACCGGCGTCCTGCTCTCGCTCGACGTCTTCGGCGTAATGGCGTGGCAACGCCAGGTCGACCTCTCGCACACCGGACAAGACATTGTCCAGATGGCCCGTTACTGCGACGTTCTCAGCCCCATGATCTATCCGTCGCACTTCTTCGGCATGGACAACATCCCGCACCCCGGCGACGAGCCCGCGCACTTCATCGGAGAATCCATGGACCGCTTCGAACTCATCACCAAGGGAGAGGGCGTCGTAATCCGCCCCTGGCTGCAAGCCTTCCATTGGCGCACGAAGACCTATTCGCCGGAATACATCAAGATTCAGGTGGAAACCGCGAAGTCCAAGGGAGGCGTCGGCTTCCTCTTCTGGAACGCCGCCAACGACTACTCGAAGCCCTTCACCGCCATGCCCGAAATGAAGGAAGCCAATTTCAAACAAGGATCGAAAGATCCCAAATACTTCCGCGGCGACGAACTGCCCACTCCAACAGTCCAAGCAGCCCTGACGCCATCGAACTAAGCGGATTTTGAAACACCGGCATAAGTAAAAAGGGCGGACGAATTTTTTTCGTCCGCCTCAGACAACATTTCTTCCTAGCTACACCCGCTCGTGCTCCCGCAACTCATGCAACGGTAGCAACTCCCATTGCGTGTCATGATGCTGCCGCAGAAGCTGCAGCTTGGAGCGTCTCCCAGATCCACGATGCTCGACAGTGCGTCGGCCGCGTGCACGGAGCCGGGCCTTGGCGCTGAGTCGCGAAGCGCGAGCGGTTCTTGCGTGCTGGTCTCTGGAACCTCAGGGCTCAGAGCTCGGGACTCGGGACTCGCCTTCAGTCGCAAATTCTCGAACAACATCTGCTGCTGGCCAGTCAGGAAGCGCAACTGCAGCCAGCGGAAGATGTAGTCCATGATCGACTTCGCATAGCCGATATCCGGATTGCCCGACCATCCGCTGGGCTCGAATCGCGTGTGCGCAAATTTCTCGCAGAACGTTCGCAGTGGAACGCCGTACTGCAATGCGAGCGAAACCGCGAGCGCAAAGCTGTCCATCAAGCCGCTGACCGTCGACCCTTCCTTCGCCATCTTCACGAACAGTTCGCCGGGATCGCCGTTCGGATACAGCCCGACGGTGACATAACCCTCGTGGTCTCCGACTTTGAACTTGTGCGTGATCGACGCGCGCTCT
>DATEJO010000156.1:0-16878 GCA_035277905.1 Candidatus Sulfotelmatobacter sp. | reverse complement strand
CGTTTGGCACGCCGATAGCATTTGAAAACTGCAGTTAGACACTAGCCTAAAGGCCAAGGGCACTTTTGAGTATGCGAGGAGAACTGAATGCGAAGACGTATAGCTCATGGACTGGCGATCGGCTTTCTGATCGTCGGCCTGGGAGCGGCTCAGGGACCGAACATCTCGGAGGCGAAACCGGCTCCAAGTAGTTCAGCCCAAGTTCAACCCGTAGTCCGCCATCAGGTCGGCAAGACGAAGCCATTTCAAGTCGGGACGGCTTCCTGGTACGGAGAGAGGTTCCAAGGAAAAACGACTGCCAGCGGCGAACCGTACGAAATGTACGATATGACCGCCGCGCACTTGACGCTTCCTATCGGGAGCTTCGTGAAGGTGACGAACCTTCGGAACGGCAAGGCCGTCGTGGTCCGGGTCAACGACCGTGGACCGATCGTGCCGGGTCGCATCATCGACCTGTCGTACGGCGCGGCCCAAGCCCTGCAATTCCGCCACCGCGGACTGCAGCGTGTCCGTCTGGACCTGGTCAAACCCGGCCAGCCCGAATACCAGACGGTCGCCTATAATCATCCCCCCGTAGCGCAATTACCGTAAAAGCAATATAGTAAACGGGATGTCGGCTGCTCTACCCAACCGCATCCCGGACGATAGCCCGAGCTATCGAAATGTTGATCCGCGCCAGCGGCTCATCGTTGCGCTCGACGTTTCCAGCGCCTCCGCCGCCCGGAAGATCGTGGCGGCGGTAGGCGATTCTGCCCTGACCTATAAAGTCGGCATGCAGCTCTATACCGCCGAAGGCCCACAGGTTGTGCGGGATCTGGTGGCCTCCGGCCGGCGAGTGTTCCTCGACCTGAAATATCACGACATTCCAAACACTGTAGGGTCAGCGGTAGAAGAAGCTGCCAAACTCGGCGTGAGTATGCTGACCGTTCATGCCTCCGGCAGCGACAAGATGTTGCATGCGGCGGTCAATGCCGCGAAGGCAAATCCTGAATTGATGGTATTGGCGGTGACTGTCCTCACCAGCATGAGCGGGGAGGACCTCGAAGTCATCGGGATGGAAGGCGGGCTGGAAAACAGTGTCGTACGGCTGGCCAAGGTCGCCTTGGATTGCGGCTGCCAAGGGATCGTGACATCAGCGCGGGAAGCGGCAGCCGTACGGGCGAGGCTTGGCCACGCGTTCGCGATTGTGACGCCAGGTGTGCGACCGGCAGGCGCCGCGGTCGGTGATCAAGTACGCGTTGTAACGCCCGCGCAGGCGATTGCTGCAGGGGTAAGCCACATTGTGGTGGGGAGGCCGATTACCGAGGCGGCGGACCCGGCGGCTCAGGCGCGGGCTATCCTACAAGAAATCACAGGATGAGTCGCAGAAGAAAAGCCGGAAGCGCTACTCACCGCCTTCCGGCTCGAAACTCGAAACCTGAAACTCGAAACCTTTCTACAGCTTCTCGAAAAACTCGCAACCCGAGCACGAGATGTAGATCCCGCCCGGGACGCCGCGCTCGCGGTCCTTCACGCGCTTGACGATGCGTGTCGGCTTGCCGCACTTGGGGCAATCCGTGCTCTTGGTCGTGTCCATGACCTTTTTACGGTCGGCTGTCTTGGCGATCTTGGCTCCAACTGCCATGTTCTGTTTCTCCTGATCTCAGATGTCTGCGCAGCACCCTCCGCGCACTCGCAATCGCGGATCGTTGTGGATGATTATGTCGAACGGGACTTCAGGAATCCACTCGGGAAGACGTATGGCTGCGTCTTGATTCTTCTTCCGCCGTTTTGATTTTACAGTAACGTTGTATCGGCTGTCTTGCTCCGGTGCACAGCTCGCCGTCACGCGCAACCGTCCGATGCCGCTTTTATTGCCCCGCTAACCATCGACTCGTCACTAGGTGACCATCATCACTGCGCTTTGGCCGATGTGGGTGGACGATTAGCTAGGGCCCCCAAGATCCATTGCGACGGAGTGGAGCATGGCCATGCTCGACACTTCGACTCAAATGCTGCTCGACCTCTACGAGCACTCACCCTGTGGCTTCCACTCGCTCGATGACCGTGGCGTGTTCGTGCGCATCAATGACACGGAACTTGGCTGGCTTGGCTACACCCGCGAAGAAATCGTGGGCCACATGACCTTGGCCGACATTCTGACTCCCCAGAGTCAACAGGCGTTCGCTCTGAACTTTCCTCGTCTGAAATCTGAAGGCGTTCTGCGTAACGTGGAGTTCGATCTGATTCGTAAGGACGGCACGCTGTTGCCAGTGGTGATTAGCGCCACGGCGGTTCGCGATCGCGATGGCAACTTCATTATGAGCCGCTCGATCGTATATGACGTCAGCACTTCCCGGGGCGCTGATTCCGGCTTCCGCAACATCCTCGAGGCCTCACCCGACGCCATGATCGTATGCGACCGGCAAGGGATCATTAGCACCGCCAACTCTCATGTGCAGAAAGTATTCGGGTATTGCAGCTACGAACTTCATGGCATGTCCGTGGAAGCGCTGATCGAGGAATCGTCCCGGAAAAAACACGCCCGCTTCCGGGAGCGCTTCTTCAGCGACCCGAAAGCTCGGCCTATGGGGTCCGCCCATGAACTCAACGGACTTCGGAAAGATGGAACGACAGTTCCCCTGGAGATCAGTTTGAGCCCTTTGGAGAGCGACAAAGGTATCGTCGTTCTGGCCGCCATTCGCGACGTGACGGAGCACCGCGTTTCTCAAGAGGCGCTGCGTAAGAGTGAAGCTCGATATCGCTCCGTCGTGACCGCTATGGCCGAGGGCGTAGTGGTTCAGGAATGCGATGGCGCAATCACTGCATGCAATGAGAGCGCTGAACGCATTCTCGGCCTCACGAAAGCACAGATTATGGGCCGCACGTCACTCGACCCGCGCTGGCGCGCAATTCACGAAGACGGCTCTCCGTTCCCCGGCGATAGCCACCCCGCGATGGTCGCTCTGTCCAATGGACAACGTCAGTCCAACGTTTGCATGGGGCTTTGCAAACCGGACGGGGGCACCACGTGGATTCTGATCAATGCCGAGCCGATTTACTATCCGGGAACGAAACGGCCGCGCGCCGTGGTTACCACATTCACCGATATCACAGGCCGCAAACAGCTCGAAGAACAACTCTCGCAAGCGCAGAAACTCGAAGCGCTCGGCCACCTTGCAGGAGGCATCGCCCACGATTTCAATAATGTCCTCGGAGTCATTCTCGGTCATTGCGACTTGATGGCCGAGAAACTCTCCGGCCACGAAGCCGCGGCCCGCCACAACAACACGATTCGGAAAGCCGCGTTGCACGCCTCCGCGCTTACGCGTCAACTGCTCGCTTTCAGCCGCAAACAAGTTATGCAGATGCGGCCGGTCAATCTAAACGAAATCGTCAGTAGCCTCTCTGAAATGCTGCGCCGCGTGATCCGCGAGAACACCGAAATGGTTCTGCAACTGGCGTCAGATCTGGGATGGTGCAATGCCGATCCCGTGCAGGTTGAACAGGTCCTGATGAACCTCGTGGTCAATGCGCGGGATGCCATGCCCAAGGGTGGACGCATCACCATCTCCACCTGCAATGTGCAGATCGACGGCCGAGTTGCCGGGGCACGTCCGCCGGCCCCACCCGGCCCCTACGTTCTGCTATCGGTTGCCGATACCGGCTCGGGCATGAGCGAAACCACTCTCTCCCGCCTCTTTGAGCCGTTCTACACGACCAAAGAGATGGGCCGCGGTACCGGACTTGGCCTTTCGATGGTTTACGGCATCGTGCGCCAGAGCAGCGGCTACATCCTGGTGGATAGCGCTCCCGGGGAAGGCTCCCGGTTCGACGTCTATCTGCCGCGCCTGAAGGGCGACGCTGGTCCCGAAGCTGCCGCACCAGCTGTTTCCCTGGATGAACGATCTCAGCGCTCCGAAACCATTCTGGTCGTCGAAGACGATGACGCTCTACGCGATCTGATTACCTCAATGCTGGAGCCCTGCGGATACCACGTGCTCGGCGCCGCGACTGCTCGGGAGGCGATCACAATGTCTCAAAATCATCCCGGCCCGATCGCGCTCCTGCTCACTGACATGATGTTGCGCGGCAGTGCCGACGGCCAGGAACTCTCTGAGGCCATCAAGGGGCAGCGTCCTGAGATCCGCGTTCTGTTCATGACCGGTTACAGCGAACTCTTTGTCGCCAACCCTCCATCTGTGAATAGTGCAGCGGTTCTGCAGAAACCGTTTTCGTCTGAAGAATTGCGCCGGCGGATACTCCAGGCCCTCTCCACTCCAGCGTGAAAACCGGCATCGCGTTGACCACTGTCGCCCTGCCCTGCTACCGTCATATGTTTGCCTCCTGGCGCATATTTTCAACGGCGGCATAGCTGAACTGCGCGTTGCGCTGGTCTGCGGCGAATAGATCATCCTAGGGAGCCTTCCCATGCCTGCCATTAAATTTCGCGGTGTCGATTTCCTGCAATACGATTCCCTGCTGACCGACGAAGAAAAGCTGGTCCGCGACACGACGCGACAGTTCATCGAAGACAATCTGATTCCGATCATTGAGGAGTGCAACCGCGGCGGCCGTTTTCCGCGCGAACTCATCAAGCCAATGGCCGAACTCGGTTTTTTCGGCGCGTCGATCAAAGGCTACGGCTGCGCGGGCATGGGTAATGTCGAGTATGGCCTGATGACGCAGGAACTGGAGCGTGGCGATTCGGGGGTGCGTAGCTTCGTCAGCGTGCAATCCGGGCTATGCATGTATCCGATTTATGAATTTGGCAGCGACGAGCAGAAGGAGAAATGGCTTCCTCCGATGCAGAAGGGCGAGAAGCTCGGCTGCTTCGGATTGACCGAACCGGACTTCGGCTCGAACCCAGGCGGCATGCGCACCCGCGCGCGCAAAGTCGGCAATGAATACGTCATCAACGGCGAGAAGATGTGGATCACCTCAGGAACCATCGCGGATGTGGCGATCATCTGGGCCAAGGTGGAGGACGAAAAGGACCGCGTCCGGGGATTCCTGGTCGAGACCGACCGTCCCGGCTTCAAGGCCGACGATATTCACGGGAAGTGGTCGCTGCGCGCCTCCGTGACTTCAGGTCTCTCGTTACAAGACGTGCACATCCCGCAGTCGAATCTGCTGCCAAAGAGCGGGGGGCTGCGATCTCCATTGATGTGCCTGAATCAGGCACGCTACGGAATCGCATGGGGAGCGGTCGGGGCCGCGATGGCCTGCTACGACTGCGCCCTTCAGTATTCTCTTCTCCGCAAGCAGTGGCGCGATCAGCCCATCGCTTCGCATCAACTGGTTCAGGACAAACTTACGTGGATGATCAGCGAGATCACCAAGGCGCAGTTTCTCGTACTGCAAGTCGGACGACTGAAGGACGCCGGGAAAGTCGAGCCACAACACATTTCCATGGCCAAGCGGAACAATGTCTGGATGGCGCTCGAGTGCGCACGGCTCTCGCGCGACATTCTTGGGGCGAATGGAGTCGCCGATGACTACCCGATCATGCGCCACCTGATGAACCTTGAATCGGTGAAAACCTACGAAGGCACACACGACGTGCATTCACTGATCATCGGGCAGAGTGTGACGGGGATTGACGCGTTTTAGACGCAGGATTCGTTTCGCATGACTGAAGAAAAAACCGGGCGCGTCGCGACAGCCGTGGGGTTTCTATCTGGCGTAATCGCCTGTCTCGATGCGGTGAGGGATGTGAAAACTCTGTGGCCTCCGGACGCGCTCTGGCAGGTTTTGCAACGTCCGCGGCGGCTCGAACTTCTGGGAGGAATTGCGCTGATTGTGGTCACCCTGATCGTCTCAGCGCTGCGGAAAAGGGCTGCCTAAAAGATTCTGCGACTCACGAGTTTCTCAGACTCCTATCCGTACAACTCTTCCAGCAATTCGTACGCGCGGCGAAGATGCGGGATTACGATGCTTCCGCCGACGACCATCGCAACGTTGAGCGATTCTTCCTGCTCGGCGCGCGTTACCCCCAGACGGTAGGCCTGGATCGCGTGATAGAAAATGCAGTCATCGCAGCGCAAAACAGCTGACGCCACCAGGCCCATCAACTCCTTTGTTTTGGCCGAAAGAGATCCTTCGAGATAGGTGTTGTGATCGATGTTGTAGAACCGTTTGACGAGGAAATTGTTTGCTTTGTCGACGTTGGAGTTGAGCCGTTCGCGCGTATCGAGAAAGCGGCGGGCGAGTTCGCTTTTCTCTGAGACGTATTTTTCTGTAAACAGGTAGGTCGGCTCTTTGCGCTCCGGCGCTGGACGTTCCTGTCCCGTGCGGTCTCCAGGATGTTCCGCAGTCGTTGTGTTCATGCGCAAATGTTAGCAGAGAAAGCAGCGCGTTGCGGCAGAACTACGCGGTGGGCTTGTCGCGAGGCGGTTCGACGGCGAGGAATTCCTGGGCGAAGCGCTGCGCGTAATCTTCGAGCAGAGCCGGGATCCGCCCCGAATCTGCCGATCGCAGCACCAGACCAGCATGGTGATGCTTCTTGATCCGAAGAACGACTTCCGGATCGTTGTACGCAGAGGTGTCAGGATTCTCCTGCCGAGCCAGCGAGAGAATGACTCCCGCATATTCTTGGCGGATCGGCGGCAACTTGTATGTTCCGTTCCCGCCGGAGATTTCGATTCGCGCCCACTCTCGCCACAGATTGATTCCGGTCGCGGCTTCGACCATCTCGTTAATGTAAGCGCCGCCGACGCGAGCCGCGCATTCGAGGAAGTAAAACTTTCCGTCAGCTTTCGCCCGAATAAATTCCGCGTGCGAGACGCCTCTCAGCAAACCGAGAGCGGAGAGCAGGTCGCCGTTCGTCGCCCGGAGGTCTGAATCTTCCTGGCTGCCACGTTCCACCGTGTAAGTGGTAAAGACACCGCCGTGGGCAACGTTCATCGGAGGCTTCCCGTAGCGACTTACGTTCGCAAAGGCAATTTCGCCCTCCGAGACGATCGAATCGACATGGTAGACATCTCCGGGAACGAACTTCTCCAGCAGATACGACGACTGCTTGTCTCCAAGTTGCTCCAGTATGGGCCAAAGCTCGTCGCCAGAATGAATTTTCTTGATTCCGATCGCCGAAGCTTCCTGGCGCGGCTTCAGCACCCACGGGCCCGGTAGGTGATCCAGGTAGTAGCGAATGTCGTCATGGTTCACAACCGGGACGAAATCCGGCACGCGAATGCGGCGATCGAGGGCCCGCATACGCATGGCAAGCTTGTCCCGAAAATAGCGCATGGTCGTCAGCCCCATGCCGGGGATGCGCAGATGCTCGCGCAGCGTGGCCGCGGTTTCCTTGTCGAACTCGTCCAGGGCGACGATTCGGTCAATTTTCCTCTCGCGGGCAAGGTGCGTTACCGCCTTGACTATGTCGGGAATCGGGATTTCTTCTGGAAGATAGAACGTGTCGTCGAGGCTTTCGCGCGGCCAGTCTGCGTCCTTGAGCTTTTCCGCGGTCAGCAGGATCACACGGCAGCCCTGGCGCTTGCACTCCCTCATGAACTCCTGACCTTTTTCGTAAGTCGTGATGCAAAGAAAGGTCAGGGATCGTCTATCGGCCATGGGATTTGTCCAACTCAGGGAGAAGGAGAATATCACGCGCCATGCGTCGTGAGCATCCGGGCCAGGCATGAACAAAATCGATTCGGCGAATCCTGTATTTTCATTCTGCGGATCGTTGCGTTATAGTCTCAACCCGGCGCATAGGAATTCTTGAACGCTCGGGAGAACGATTGATGGCTACGCAGACTCGTCCGGAAGGCAAGGCCCGCACCTACGGGGAAAACATCGAAAGCGACCTGGCGTCGCGGTTCCTACGCGTGGTCGAGGTGGCGGCCATCGCTTCGGCCCGGACGATGGGACAGGGAGAGCGCAAGCTCAGCGACCAGGTCGCCACCGAGGCGATGCGGAAGACAATGGATTCCATCCCGATGCGGGGGACCATCGTCATCGGCGAAGGCGAGCGCGACGAGGCGCCGATGCTGTATATCGGCGAGAAAGTCGGCGCCGAATTTCCGGACGGGACAGAGGTTCCTGAAGTCGATATTGCTGTCGATCCGCTGGAAGGGACGAATCTCTGCGCAACTGGCGCTCCCGGATCGATTACGGTTCTTGCCGCGTCCGAGCGCGGTGGCCTGCTGAACGCTCCCGACTGCTACATGGAGAAAATTGTGGTCGGCCCATCGTGCAAGGACGCGGTCTACCTGGATGCTCCGGTAAAGCACAACCTGAAAAATATCGCGCGGCGTCTGGACCGCGATGTCGAAGACCTGGTCGTCATGGTGCTCGACCGGCCGCGTCACGAAAAACTGATCGCAGACATACGCGAAGCGGGAGCCCGCATTCGCCTCATCAGTGATGGCGACCTCTCCGCCGGAATCGCGGCCGCCGTAATTGGCACCGGCGTCCATGCCGTCATGGGTTCAGGCGGAGCGCCGGAAGGCGTGATTACGGCGGCAGCCGTACGTTGCCTGAACGGCTATATGCTCGGACGGCTCGTCGTAAAACCCGATCAGGAAGAACGCCTCGAGCGCATGGGGATCAAGGACAAGAATCGAATCTATGAAGCCGAAGACCTCGCGCCCGGCAAACAGTTGATCTTTGCCGCCACGGGCGTAACGGACGGTGCGTTGATGAAAGGCGTGCGCTTCTTTGGCGAAGGCACTCGAACCTCATCGGTCATCATGGCCATGAGAACCGGGAAAGTCCGCTTCGTCGAGAGCATTCATCTCGAAAAGGGTCCGGACGTGAAGGTGCGGTTCTCGTAGCGCGCATCCCGCTGAATTAAAAGAGCTTGCTTCATCCCGTGCATAACCTTGGTGCGCTCTGTGCTACAATCTAGATGATTCATCTAGATGAATAATATGAACACTGTGGGACTCTTCGAGGCAAAACAGAAATTGTCGGAACTCGTCGAGCGCGCCGGACAGGGTGAGCGCATTGGAATCACTCGCCGCGGAAAACTGGCTGCAATCATCGTCCCGGTTGAATCCGGTGAGGACATAAAGAATGCATTTACGGAAATTGACCAGATTCGCGCTCGCATAAAGCCACTGCCAAAAGGGACAACGATCAAGGATTTGATTGAAGAAGGCCGCCGGTGAGCCGCTTCGTCCTCGATGCTTCGGTCACCTTGTCGTGGCTGATTGATCGCAACATTGATCCGTACGCAGCGCGAGTGCGTCAGTTGCTGCTTGGCGGAAGCAAGGCGATGGTTCCAGCCCTTTGGGAATTAGAGATCGCGAATGGATTTATCACGGCCGAGCGCAGAACCTTGTTGACAGCGTCGGATACGGATCAAATCTTGCGCCTCTTTGAAAGCGTGCTCGCCGGGAGCATCGAGGTGAGCCGTGGATCGATTCCGATCCGACGCGCTGTCAATGCTGGCCGATCGGCAGGGCTCACGGCATACGACGCAGCTTATCTTGACTTGGCGAACAATCAACAGCTGCCGCTGGCTACGCTTGACCAAGGCCTCGCAAAGGCTGCATTGAAATTCGGCGTGACTCTTCTTTCCTGAAACGCTACTTCACGTATACCGAATTCTTCTTGAGGTCTTCGGGGATTGGTGGGAATGGCGGCCAATCCTGCGAAAAACCTTTCAGCAGAGGCGTCGCTGTTTCCGAACGCAGAGTGCCGTCGTGCACGGTGAATTTATGTGGGTGCCCGGCTGCGTATCCTTCCCACAGGCTGACTCCTGCGTACGCGCCATCCTTGCGCAAAATGTAGTAGGTCATGTCCATGAAACGCAGCTTGTTCATGTCGCCGTTGTAATTGCGGACGATACGCTTGAGCGTGTGCATGCCGGCTTCCTGCGGAGACATGCCATGGCGCATATTCTCGACAATCGTGTGCGCCCCAGCGACTTTGATGTTCTCTTCTCCGCTGCCAGTCGCGCCCGCCGAGCCCACGTCCTGATCGGTATAGCATCCGGCTCCGATGATCGGAGAATCTCCGACGCGGCCTGGCAATTTGAAAGCGAGTCCGCTCGTCGTAGTGATGCCCGACATCTCGCCTTTTTCGTTCAACACCGAGCAATGAATCGTGCCTGTCGGCGGAAAGATGACGCGGTGAACCGCGGCCAGCTGAAATTCGGGCTCGATTCCGATGTCGGCGGCGCGCTGCTGCAATTTCTGAATGCGGTCCTGCCACAGCTCCGCCTGTGGCTTTGATTGCGGTGCAGGCGGCTGCCAATGAGGATCGGCAATGCCTGGCCCCCACCAGTCGCGGTCGGAGTTGAATTCCTTCCAGAGCAACCAGATTTTTCGCGAACGATCGGTGAGCAGATTCTCACGGGGAAATCCCATCGCAACCGCGAATCGCTCCGCACCCTCGCCGACCAGCATGACATGGCCGGTATTCTCCATAACCGCGCGCCCCACCATCGACACATTCTTGATATTGCGCACGCCACCGACCGCACCGGCGCGACGCGTCGGTCCGTGCATGCAGCAAGAATCGAGCTCAACAACTCCTTCTTCATTGGGGAGCCCGCCGAGTCCGACCGAATCATCGTTCGGATCGTTCTCCGGACCTTTCACCACACGGATGCCGACTTCCAACGTGTCTCCGCCGCTTTTCAGATATTCATAAGCCGCGTCGGCATAGGCGTGGCCATTGTTCGCGCAGATGATGATGTTCTTCTTGCCCGAGTCGGATTGCGATGCGTGTCCTTGCGGCTTGGACTCTGAGAGCGCCTCGGCTTTGCTTCCCACTCTTGCAGCAACGGCACCTAACAGCGATGTCTTTACAAAATCGCGGCGCGAATATGACACAGGATCCTCCTCAAAGGCGATGAATAAACGGTCCCTTGCGAAAACGAGAATTCAGGATCGTACGCGAAGGCGGAAGAATATCACGATGCGATGTATCGCGAACAATGGCATAAGAAAAGGGACAGCCGGGGCTGTCCCTTCGCTATGCAACAAGAGTGTTTTATCGTCGAGCAAAACGCCGGAGTTGCCCTGGATAATCCGCGATTTCGCTCTCGCTGTTCTCCGGAGCAGGCTGGCTGATCGGCTGAACTTTCTGCGAACGGAATCGGAGTAGGGCGGCGATGTTGCCGACGCGGTCAAACTCTGGATCGTCCTTTACGTAAAAGGTTTCGATGTCGCGGCGCACGACCCAGGGCAGGATCGCTTCGCCAACATCGACGATCTCCTGTGTGGCATGGCCGCATACCGGGCAGGAACCGACCAGATGCGCATCGACGTGTCCGCAGGAAGGACATTCGACGGCGTGGCCCTGAAGGTTTTCCCCGAGCAGCAAGGTTTGCACTTCGCCGAGTTCCAGTGATCGCAGCACTCTGCGCAACCCCGTGACACCGCGGCCGTTGCTGCGGGCCTGGGTCAGAGTCTGGTTCACCAAGTCGCGGCGCCGATTTGTCTGCCAGTCGTCGAGAATCTGCTGTGCGTGCGTCCGGATTTCATCGCGGGTAGCGTGTGCTAGATCAGCATGGAATCGCCCGATTAGCGCCTGGCTGACGTAGGGATGCCACTGCGGCTCGAACAGTGAAAGATGAGCATCCTGACAGGCGAGAATCCATTTTTCGTAAATGCCTCTGTCGATCAGGTCTTTCAGGAGTTCGGCAACATTCTTGAAATGCTGACGGGCTTCGTCTTCCACCCGTCGCTGGGCGTGTCCCCCATCGTAACCGGCATAACCGTCACCGCGGCCACGGCGGGACAAAGGATGGAACAGGTCATCGCGTTCGGTAAGTTCTCCGAGGCGAAGGTCGAAGATACGCGCGCGATGCCGGTCCACGAGTACCACCCCCAACAGGGGCGAGGCACCCAGCAGACGGGCCAGTGGCTTGAGATGGAAGTGACGGTCCACAAACAGCTGTGTACTCCCCAGCATGGCAGGCACTTCGTATTCGTGCCAGATGTGCCGCGCTGCGCAGGCGAAGACTGCTTTGCCATGCGTTCCGTTGCTGCGCAGTTCCCCGGATAATCGAACTACGCGATCGATATCGGCCCGCGCGCAGTCCTTTTTTCCTTTGTCTTCCAGCGCATGCATGGCTTCGCGCGCCAGATCTTTGATGAGAATTGTGTCTTCCTTGTGCGCCTTATTGCGGGGCGTCGATGGCTGAAAATAAAAACTGACTGCACATGATTTGTCGTCCTGGAATTCCGCCAGATGACGGATTTGTTCGCGAGTAATACTCATGGATAATCTCCCCACTGATTGGTCTTTTGGATTAAGCAGCGCCGGTCGGAGCAAACCGGCTCTGAAACTGACGAGCCAGTCCCGGTGACTTTCGTAGATAGTCGCGCGCGGCAGATACGAACTCGACGACACGTTCCGCCGGCAGCCCGGTGATTCCCACAATTTCGTCGATACTGAAACCTTCAACCGCATTCAGGATGAATGCCTCGCGCGGCCCGGCGCCAAGATCGCGCAAAGCGGAAGCAATCAGCCGCAGGAGTTCGTCCGAAGCCAGAATTTGCTCCGGAGTCGCCACACGTGAATCGGGAATCACGGTTGCGCCGGTAATGGATTCGTCCGGCTGGTGAAACTGCAAGTTCGGTTCGTCACTGCCCCGAACATTCGGACGTCTCGCAGAATCCTCCAGATGGACAGCGTTGCCGTTGCTCTCATCGGGACGTGAAAGTTCGTCGAGCGCCTGTAACGCCTGCCGGTACAGCCAGGGTTCCAAAGCGAGCTTTTCCGGCTTCTCCAGGCCGTCGCTCAGGGCGGCGGCAACGGCTTCGTCGATGACTTCTTCCTTCGAAACCGAATTCGGCGCAATGGTCTCCTGCGCCTCGCGGACAAGAATCTCGCGCTCGATGAAACGATCGAGTCGAGCCAGATTGGCATTTACGTAAGAACGAACGTCATCCGCGGAAATTTTGGGAGGAAAAACAGCGGCCAGCGTCTGTTCAAATGGAACTTCACGGATCGGAGTTCCTGAGCGAGAACTATTCCCCCGTTTTCCGCGCTGCCACTTATGCGAGGCACGAAGAATCTCCTTGTGCTTGCTGACTTGCCCGAGAAGATCTTCAAACCCGGCCTTCACTGCCGCCTGCGCGGTGGGAGCCGTGACCTGCACAGCCATCTGTCCCGAGGGCAGACGCAGGTTCAGGGAAACGCTGATCCCCTCACGGGCCGAAAGCTCCTCGACAACGCCTCGCAGATGGATCAGGTCCGGCCGGAATACCTGGAGCCGCTTTTGCAGTTTTTCAATTTGATGTTGAACATCTTTCTCGACAGCGGGAATTTTAGTAAGACGGTAACTGACGTGAACGTTCATGAGCGCCTCGGCCTTGCTTACGAAGTGCGCAACCAAGTGCTTTCTTAAGCCGATTGTACACCCGCAAGAAATTGGTGGAAGAGGGAATCGCAAGTTGAAGGATCGAATTTTTGCGTCCAGTTTTTGAACGTTCTATTCCCGACTAAACCGGTTTGCAGCCTTGAGGCGCCGGAGTTTATTATCCCCGGCGATGAATTCATCCAAACTCTTCGTTCTCCTGCTTCTGTGTTCCATTGCTTACGGACAAACTCCCGCCTCGAAAGAAGTAACGAGTGTTTATCCCGACGCCCACAAGCTTTACCTCGACATTCATGAGCACCCGGAGCTTTCCGGTCACGAAACGCAAACAGCGGCGAAGCTTGCGGCTGCTCTACGCGCTGCGGGCTACCAAGTTACCGAGCACGTGGGCAACACGGGAATTGTCGGCTTGCTGAAAAATGGTACTGGTCCAACCATCATGCTGCGTACGGAACTGGACGCACTACCAGTCGAGGAAAAGACCGACCTTCCCTATGCGAGCAAGATTCACGAAAAAGATGACTCCGGGCGCGATGTTCCCGTCATGCATGCCTGCGGCCACGATCTGCACATGGCGGCACTTCTTGGAACGGCCGAGATCATGGCGCGCAGTAAGGATTCATGGCATGGAACGTTGATGCTCATCGGACAGCCGGCCGAAGAAACGATTGGCGGCGCGGAAGGAATGATCAAGGCCGGTTTGTTCACGCGCTTTCCCAAGCCCGATGTTGCAGTCGCGCTGCACGTCGGCAATGAACTTCCTGCGGGCATGGCGTCAATCACTCCCGGCGTTTACAACACCAATTCGGATTCGGTAAGGATCACGATCTACGGCAAGGGCGGCCACGGTGCAATGCCTCAAACGACCGTGGATCCGGTTGTGATCGCGGCTCGAATCATTCTCACCCTGCAGACAATCGTTTCGCGTGAAATCAAGCCCGGTGAGATGGCTGTCGTGACCGTCGGCTACGTTCGGGCTGGAACGAAGAACAACATCATTCCCGATCAGGCGGAGATGGGATTGACGATCCGCACGTTCAAGCAGGATGTTCGGAAGCATATTCTCTCTGCAATCACACGCATCGCCAAGGCCGAAGCTGAAGCGGCGGCCGCACCTCGCGAACCTTTGGTGGAACGCTACGAGGGAACCGATCTTGTCTACAACAATCCCGCGCTGGCCGAACGCCTTCGCGCACCGCTGGAGGCTGCGCTCGGAAAGAGCAATGTGGTCACCGCTGAGCCGATCGCGCCCTCGGAGGATTTTTCGTATTTTGTCGAGCAAGGAGTTCCCGGATTTTATTTCAGCCTCGGGGGCGCAGATCCCCAGAAATTCGCCGAAGCGAAAGCAACTGGAAGTCGATTGCCGTCGAATCATTCTTCTTTCTTCGCGCCGGACGTAGATCCCGCGCTGCGTGCGGGAATTGCGGCGGAAGTTGCCGTTCTGCGCAATTTGCTGAATGCATCTCCGGAAGAACTGCACAAGCTGACAGCGGAACAGCCCGGTCAGTAGAAGATGGCAAAGAGCCGCGCGTAAGGCGCGGCTCGTGACTTCCCGGCGGCGATCAGGGTTCTGTGGGATCAGGGATGAACCGCCGTCGGAAACCTGAACTAGAACCCTCCGTCCACTGCCCTGGCACCGAGAGTGAGAACCTCGCTTTCTTGCAACTCATCGACATCTGCGCTCGGGGTGTGAAGGATGTATCCCGCAGTATTTCCCTGCCGCCAGACCTTTGACAGAAAGACGCGGTGGCCGTTTCGCAAGAAAACCAGCTTGGGTTCCACGTGAGCATTGCTGTCCGCAGCGACTTCGGTCGCGACAGCCGCATAGAGCCTGCTGTCGCCGCGGCGCACGAGCAGCACACCTGCCTCGTCATTGACCTTCGGAGAGCCGGTCGCCATCTCGAATGTATATTTTCCGGCCGGAAACGCGCGGTTCGCCACCACAAACTCAAACGGCACCGAAGCTTCAAGCGTTACCTTCCGCCGCGTTTGCGCACTGGCGCCTGCTGTAATTCCAATCAGTGTGATCAACGTTGCAAATAGTGCGAGAGCCTTTTTGTTCATGATCAACTCCTTCATCGCTGACGTTCTTTAAGAAAAGCAATGGGAGTGCCAAACAGAAGAGCATACGATGCGGATTTTAAGTCGATGCAAAAGAGAAGCTTATGCTTCACAAGCAAATACCGTGCGGAAAGTGCCAGATGCCAGGTGCCAGCTTCATGAACAGCACGAGCCAGCTTTCTGGCATTTGAGCACGTTGAGACAGGAGGGTAGAAGGATTAGCGGGCGCGCGAGGAGATTCCCAGCTTCTTCATGCGAAGCTGCAGTGTGGATCGTTTGAGGCCGAGGCGCGCGGCCGCCCCATTCGGACCGGCTACAATCCAGCGTGACTGCTCCAGCGCAGCCAGGATCTGTTTGCGCTCGACATCCTCGAGCACGTCGCGGATCGGTTGCGGCTCTACGGGTCCTCCGTTTTGTGGCGGATTCGTCGACTGCGGCGGTATGGCATGAGCCGAACGACTCTTGAGATCGGAAAGCGAAACCTTCAATATCGGTCCATTCGAAACCAGCACCGCTCTCTCGATTACATTCTGTAACTCTCGAATGTTTCCGGGCCAGGAATAGGCAACCAGTGAATTCATCGTTTGGGTGGGAATGGTTTCAATTTTCTTATTCACACGATGCGCGAAGACCTGCGTGAAATGGCTCACCAGCAAAGGGATGTCTTCCCTTCTCTCCCGCAGCGGCGGAATGAATACTGGAAACACATTGAGGCGGTAGTAGAGATCAGCGCGGAATTTCTTTTCGTCGACCATGCCCTGCAGATCGCAATTTGTCGCCGCAATGAGGCGCGCGTCGGTATGAAGCGTGCGGGAGCTTCCCAGACGTTCAAACTCCCGCTCCTGCAAGATGCGCAGCAGCTTCGGTTGCAACTCGAGCGGAATCTCGCCAATCTCGTCCAGAAAGATGGTGCCGCCATTCGCCAGTTCGAATCGTCCGACACGCTGCGCCACAGCGCCCGTGAACGCGCCCTTCTCGTGCCCAAACATTTCGCTTTCCAGCAAACCGGTCGGGATCGCGGCACAATTCAGTTTCACAAAAGCGTGCGAACGGCGCCGGCTCCGCTCGTGAATGGCGCGCGCCATGAGTTCCTTGCCGGTTCCGGTTTCGCCGAGTAGTAACACCGTGGAATCGCTGGGAGCCACTAACTCCACCTGGCCAAGAACGCTTTTCACCGACGGGCTGTTGCCGACGATTTCGGCAAAGTTCATCTCGCTGCGGATCTCGGATTCCAGATAGAGTTTTTCCTGCGCAAGTTCGTTCTTCAGGTCGGCAATCTGGCCGTAGGCGATCGCGTTGTCCACGGCTATCGCGACCTGATTGGCGATTTGCATGAGGAACTCCACGTCTTCGCTGCTGAACTCAACCTCTCGCGTTCGGCCCAGATCGAGAGAACCTAGAATGCGTCCGCGGCTTACCAGGGGGAGCGAGCAGGCTTCCTTGATGCCAAGCTGGCGGAACTCATCGGTCTCGGGAGGCAACTGCTGGATGAGCTCGGCGTGCAGGACAATGGGCTTCCCCGTGCGGAACGCAACGGCCGGCCCTGACTCTTCGTGCAG
>DATEJO010000155.1:0-14627 GCA_035277905.1 Candidatus Sulfotelmatobacter sp. | reverse complement strand
TCGAGCGGCGCGAAGCGACGCCAATGTTCCTATTCGACATTGATCACGCTGTTATAGATCCGCCCCGGCTGCACTTCCGCGCTCTGAATCTTTGCCAGCCGCGCTTTCAGCACGTCCAGATTGGCCCACTCTGCATCCCAGGCATTATCGAGCGTGATCATCCGATACCGCCCCGGAACTATATCGCGCATCGAAAATGTTCCGTCGCTATCGCTCTGATCGCGCCGAAACAGGGGCAGATTCACTTCTGGATTCTCCGGCACCAGCAGCACCATGACTCCCGCAATCGGCTTCCCATCTCGCATCGCGGTTCCGTTGATCCGCGACAGATTATGCGACAAACTGATCAACAGATGCACTGGTTTCGAGCCCGTGATCTCGACAGTCTGCCCGATCACGCGTGCGCCAGTGGCCGTAATCTTCTCGATCAGCGAATTCTCGATATTCCCGACGAACACGGAATAAGTTCCTGGAGTCGCTGCCAAACCGTCAAACGTGAATTCTCCGGCAGGATTGAGCGACGCTTCTAGCATCTCGCCCGTCCTGCTATTCCAAAGCCGAACCGCCGGCTGTGACGGCAACCTTCCCTGCTCCCCAAGAACAATCTTCCCCGTGATCGGCGGCATCGATGGCATATCATCCACGTCGAGATCCGTATCGCCGGCGAGATCAACCTTGACCGCCCGGGAGGTTGAGCGCGGAAGATACGAAGAGATGTCCACGGTATAACTGCCCGGAGGCACGCCGCTGATTTCGATCGAATCCTCCACGGCGATCATCCTTTGCGTAGGAACATCAACGTCCGCTCCGAAGAGCTTCTGCTCCAGCTTTGCCGAGCGCGATTGCGACTTCTGATTCAAATGCTGCAACCGCAGAATCCTCGCAGTCGTCGCTGACAAGGTGAAATCCGCCGTGAACTCCTGCCCTTCATTCAGTGCGATCTGAGTAGCGGATGCCGGATCGGTCACACCCGGATAGAACTCCGTCGAATAGACCAGGTTGAAAGCCGGATCTTCTTTGTATTGATTCGAAGCATATTGCTGATTGCCCGCCATCGAACTCCACCACGGCTCCCCCATCACGGCAATCGAATACCAGCCCCACCCAAGATGGGGAAAGTGATAGCGGCCGCGATCGTCAGTTCCCGTCTGTGTGAGCAAGTATGTTTTCCTCACACCTCCGGTCGCGTCGGTACGAAAAAGGTAGACGGTTGCACCTTCCACCGGCTCCTGATCTTCATTGACGACGGTCCCTGAAATCCTGGCGTCCGGCGAGAGACGAAATACCAGATTTTCCGAGTCCTTTCCGGTACCCGCAACCGCTGCGCTGAAGTAGAACCCATGCTGCTCGTACCCCTGCCGCCGGAATCCCGCTTTCTCGCCCGCCAGCAGGTACTTCCCCGCATCGGCCACGTGAAACGCGAATCGTCCGTCTGCTCCCGTCAGCAGCCGCTGCGGTGCCGGATCGATCTCTTCAAGATTCGAGGGATTCGTTCGATAAAGAAAAACCTCGACACTGCGAAGCACTTCTCCCGTGACCGAATTCACGGTTTTCCCGGCGATCGCAAATCCTGCGGGACTGCTTTGCGCGCACAGTGATCCGGCGATAGCCAGGATGAATACGAAGATGAGCGCGCGTCTCGCCATCTTCACCTCTTCACCTCGGACACCGAGACCGTCACGCTCGCGGCTGCATTCGCCTGCACGCTGACATGCGGAGCGTTTGACAGATAAGCGTCCAGCACCTCGGGATTCTCGTATTCAATCTGATCTGAGGTGCGGAGTGCGACCACGGCATAATCCCCGGGAGCCACAGACGGAAAATTGAAGTTGCCATCGGGAGAACCAGACATCTGGATCAGATTCCGCTCGCCGCGCGCCTGGACCAACAACACAATCGCCACTTGCGAACGGTCCACTGGCGAAACCGTTCCCCGCACACTCCCGGCGTCATCCCGTAGCGTGATTTCGATCGGCGAAACTGCCCCCGAAGCTGGAACCGTCAGATCGTCGGTCAACAAATCGAGGCTGCCCGAGCGCGCCGATTTCACCCACCATGGAGCCGCTGTATTGATTCGCACTCGAAAAGTTCCCGCTCTTAAATTGCGAATCTGGTCATACCCAGGAGACCAAAACCCTGACCACGGCCGGAACGGCGATGTCGAAAAAAGCTGAACCGTCACTCCCGGCATAGCAGAACTCGATGTCGATGCCGGTTGCAAGACAGCGCCGCCACTGTGTTCCGTTTGAAGATGGACCTCGACGGCTGGTGCGTTAACCAGCGAGATCTGCAGGTCGGAATTATCAGAGTTGATGGTCACCGACCCAGACTGCTGCACGCCGTCAGAACGAGGAACCTCCACGCTATAGGAACCGGCTGGCAGCTTGGCTTCAAATCTGCCCCCACTGACCGGAAGACTCGCAAAATAGTCGGATTCCTCTCCGGCATTCCTCGTCATCGTCAATCCCGAAATCACATTCGGATCACCACCAATACTCCCCGCAACCTGATAGAGCGGTTCCGCAGACAAAACCATGTTGGCTTCAAGTTCTCGCCCATAAGCCAACTCGATCGGAGTAGCCGCAGCGAATTGCGCCACACCCGGATAGTATGTTGCCGCATACCCCTGCTCTCTGGCGTTAGGCACTCCAGTCTGGCCGAGCGTGGTCGCCTGGTTCTGGTTGACGACTAGATAAAATGTGCCCGAAGGCAGGCCGGAAATGCGGAAGGTTCCAGCTTCATCCGTCATTCCGCCCCCCGCATTGCGCATCCACGTAAGCCGTCCCTCCACCACCTGCCGGGCCACGGTTGAAACCATGAAGCCCTCCAACGGCTGCTGGTCCACCGTCGTGATCCTGCCGAAGATGACGTTCGCCGGCGACAGTTTGATCGTCACATTCGAGGACTCGCGGCTCACCCCGATCAGGCCAGCGTCCGCAACGCCGCCTTGTCCCGGGAGAAATCCCGGCTTGCTCACCATCAGGTACGCTCGTTCCTCGGAAATACCCTCGAACTGGAAGTGTCCGGAGAAATCCGTCAGCGCCATTCGTGGCGCAGCGCCCGTCACTTCAACCATGGCCCGCCGAATCGGCTCACCCGTGAGCGCGTTAACTACTGTTCCGGAAATGTTGTAACTATTCTTCGAATTTGCGGGAACGACTGCCGTCTCAGGAGGCTGCTCCTGACAAACCGCGAACACCGTGAGCAGTCCAGATAAGAAGGATAGGAGGAGCGCCGATCCTGCCCTGCCGAAGAGAGACTTCTTGGCAAAAACTTCCATGAGGCAACTGCCTTAGTCCGAGAGACTTTTCATCCTGACAGACTCCGGGCCTGACCTCTAGGTTCCCGAAGTCACCAGCAAAGTACGGCATCGGGGAAATCCTGTATGGCATACGTATCCGCAGCTTGAAATCATGCAAAGTCTTCCACTTCCAAATTGGACGACATCTCGGGCATACGCCAATCCACGACTGCGATTGCCCGTCTGCGGGGCGCTTCATCCCTTTGGTGAGTCTCGCGCGCATTCGAAGCTCGGAGAGAAAACGGAGTTGACGATTCAGGCAGGAAATACAAGCCGATGACAGAGGAGAACCCTCTCATCCGGCAAGTCGACCAGTTTATTATCGAACAGATCGACACGGTCCCTCATCTTGAGGCGCTATTACTCGTGTGGAACCGCCGTCCGAAGGTATGGTCCATCAGCGAGATGGCCTCGGCTCTCTACGTCCCCAAGGATCTCGCTGGCAGGGTCCTGCGCGATCTTGCCCAGCGCGGCTTGCTTCAAGAAACTCCTCCCGATACCGGCCAATTCGCGTATCATTCCGCAACCCCGGATCAGGACAATTTGATCTCGCACGTCGATACGACGTACCGGCATGAATTGATACGCATTTCGAGAATGCTGCACGCCAAAGCGCCATCGTCTCTGCGCGATTTCGCTCGCGCATTTAGGTTTACCAGGGAGAAGGAGAAAGAGTGATATGGGTCCGGCAGTCTACATACTCGGGGCACTAATCACACTCATCTGCGCCGTCCTGCTCCTGCGCGGCTATTTTCGCAGCCGCAGCCGCCTCCTCCTCTGGAGTTCACTCTGCTTCTTCGGACTCGCGATCTCGAATTTGCTGACTTTCATGGACTTGGTGCTCCTTCCAAACGTAGATCTGTATATCTGGCGCCTGATCACGGCAGCGTCAGCCATGCTGCTCCTCGTTTATGGACTGATTTGGGAGGGCGAATGACACAAGTGCAGGGATTCCTTCTCGGAATAGTTTCGATCTCGTCGCTCATCGCCAGCCTCTTCTTCCTCAAGTTCTGGAGAAAGACCCGCGACTCGCTCTTTCTCGCCTTCTCCGTCGCGTTCTTCATCGAAGGAATCAACCGCATCGCAACCCTGCTTACCTTGCATCCCAACGAAGGCAGCCCCTGGATCTACAGCGTGCGACTCTTCGCCTTCCTCATCATCCTCGCCGGCATTCTGCACAAGAATTACGGTGCCGACCGCTGATATCTGGAAACGTAATCACAACCCTCGTTGTCATTCCGCACCGGAACTGGCCGTTCCCGAAGGGAATGCCAGCGGGGTGGGGAGACCCTTTGTCCGTACCCGCACGCTCAAGAACCGCACATTCCCACCCGGAAGTACTTGCCGCCTTGGTCACTAACGTAATGTTCGATATGTGTACGACATCACATCCATCGCGCTGTTTCATGAGTGAAATATAAGGAGAGGCTACGCAGTGCGCGACCTCCAAAAAATTCTCCATTTAGCCGTCGTGCTCGCCGCGGTCGCCATTCCGGCCATAGGCGCTGGTCCATTCGTCGTATTTCCCCAGGCGGGAGAACTCATTTCACCCGACCGGCAATACACGGTACGCAATGTAGATGCCGCCGACCACGGCTCCGAATTTGTCGGGACCTTTCATTCGCTCTGGCTCACCGATCTGAAGACGAAGCAGACGCGCAAGCTCTGCGAGTATGTCGGAGTCGCCGCGGTCGCCTGGTCCGGCAGCGATCACATTCTTGTTACGCAATATCTGAGCAAGAGGACTTCGCGAGTGCTGATGTTTGCTCTGGCCGCTTCGCAAGAACCCGTGGTGCTCGATCAACCCGGCGTCACGCAGATGCTCGCCGCCGAACTCCGCGACACCCTGCGCGAGAACGATCACGTCTTCATCGAAGCCTCGCGCCTCGATGGCGCAATCCTCCACCTCACAATCTGGGGATACGGACAACACGATCAAAAAGGATTCCGCTTGGCTTGCCAATACGCGCTTCGGGAAGGCATTCTCGCGTGCGATCCGCAATCCGTCCCGAAGTAGGTGAGCAAGCAAGCCGCCAGCCGATGAGCAACCGCAATCTAGCCCCTGGCCCCTAACCTCTAACCCCTGCATTCCAAAGGTCTCAGCCCAATCTCCCGCCCAAGGCCATTACCTAGGTCATCTTGGGTTGGGTGACGATTCCGGCGATCATGCTGAGAGACGAAGCCTCACTCGGCTTCGAGGGAAGAATTCCGCATGAATATTGATGATCTCCTGCGAATTGCCACGGAACGGCGAGCCAGCGACTTGCACCTGAAGGTGGGAAACTATCCCCACCTCCGCATTGACGGCGAACTGGCGCCGTTGACCGATCAGCCACGCATCAGTGCGGAAGATATGCTGAACATGGCCTTCAGTATGATGTCTGCCCGGCAAAAGCAGAAATTCAAAGAGACCACCGAAATCGATATGGCCTACGGCGTCGCCGGTCTCGGACGCTTCCGTGTCAACATCTTTCAACAGCGCGGCAACGTCGGCCTCGTCCTCCGTGTTATTCCTACGAAGATTCGCGCCCTCGACGAACTCTTTCTGCCCAAAGTCGTCGAACAGATTTGCGATATGCCCCGCGGACTCGTTCTCGTCACCGGCGTCACCGGTTCCGGTAAGTCAACCACGCTGGCTGCGATGGTCGATCGCGTCAACTCCTCGCGCGCCGAGCACATCGTCACGATCGAAGACCCAATCGAATTCCTGCACCGCGACAAAAAGGGTTACGTGAATCAGCGTGAGGTCGGCGTCGATACTCCGTCATTCGGAGCCGCGCTTCGAGCTTCCTTGCGTCAAGATCCCGACGTCATTCTCGTCGGCGAAATGCGAGACTTGGAGACCATTTCAACCGCGCTGCACGCCGCTGAAACCGGCCACATGGTCTTCTCGACCTTGCACACCCTTGACGCCGTCGAAACCATCAACCGCGTGATTTCGATCTTCCCTCCGCCCGAGCAGAAACAGATTCGCATGCAGCTGGCAGCAGTCCTGCGTGCAATCGTCAGTCAACGACTCGTGCGCCGCTGCGATGCCGAAGGCCGCGTGCCGGCGGTCGAAGTCATGATCAACACCGCTTACATCCGCGAATGCGTGTTGGTTCCGGAAAAGACGCGCTCGATTCGCGACGCGATCTCAGCTGGTACCTCGCAGTACGGCATGCAGACCTTCGACCAGTCGCTCTGGGATCTTTTCCAGGCCGGCCTGATCAATTACGAAACGGCTCTCGACAACGCCTCCAATGCCGATGACTTCAAGCTGCGTATGCAGGGCATTGCATCGACAGCCGACATCTCCCGCCAATCCATGCAATCCGCAGGCTTCGGCGGAAGGTAGGAAGAAAAAGATTCAAAGATTCAAAGTTTCAAAGTTTCAAAGAGGGCGCGAGCAATCGCGCCCTTTCTTCTTGGCAAAATAAACACCGCCGAGGACGCCGGGGACGCAGAGGGAAAATAAAGGAAGTGCTCAGCACGCACTGCAACAGGATTCTGCCGCCTACCGAGGCTTTTTCTACCGAATCCCTCCGCGTCCTCGGAGTCCTCGGCGGTATTCATCGTTACTGAGAACTGACAACCGACAACTGAGAACTGGTATCGTTAGTCGATGTCGTTCTCACGCCCCAAGCGAAAGACTTACTCCGAGGACGAACTCTACGAATACGCCGTCGGCGCTTTAGGACGGCGCATGCGTACCGTCGCCGAGTTGAAGCGGCTGATGCGCGCACGGATCGAAGATCCGGAGTCGGAATATGCCGAGACGCTTGTCGAACTGGTAATCCGCCGCCTGAAAGATCAGGGATACCTCAACGACTCCAAGTACGCGGCATACTACTCGACCATGCGCCGTGACGGCCAGAAGTTTGGACGGGGACGCGTGATCACCGAACTCAAGACTCGCGGCGTACATGCCTCGGTGATCGAGAAAGAAGTGGACGCTGCCTACAGCAGCGTGAACGAAGAAAAGCAGGCCCGCGAATATCTCCGCAAAAAGCGACTGCAGAAGCCTAAAGATCAGAAGGAAGCCGCACGCATTTTCCGCCAACTGGCGCGCGCCGGTTTCGCCATGCGAACCATCTTCGCGATCTTAAAGAAGTGGGACGTAGAAGAAGAAATGCTCACCGCCCTCGAAGAAGAAAGAGAAAACTGAGGCTGCTTGAGCAATTGGGAAATTGATTAATTGCGTAATTGAGTGACTCCCAGAAGGTTCAGCACAATTCTTGATCGAT
This sequence comes from Candidatus Sulfotelmatobacter sp., assembly GCA_035277905.1. GTDB lineage: Bacteria > Acidobacteriota > Terriglobia > Terriglobales > Acidobacteriaceae > Sulfotelmatobacter. The sequence goes on along the minus strand of DATEJO010000155.1, from coordinate 7,100 downwards.
CGGTGCGCCAGGAATTTTCAATAACTCAATAACTCAATTTCCCAATTACTCAATTCCCAAATTACCCGATTACCAAATTGCAAAATGCTGCTGTCCTAATTCTTCATTGCCGTTGCACCCGCGATTGCGTCATACTCGCTCGATGCTAAACAACTTAAAGGAGGGGCTATGAAAGCAAAGCTGGCAGGGATGCTTGCGGGCATTTTGTTGTTGGCAGTTCCAGTCATGATCGCGCAGGACTCGGGCAGCGCCGATAAGAAAGGCGTCGGCACCGAAATGAAGGACGCCACGAAAACCGCGACGAAAAATACCAAGAAGGGCGTCAAGACCGCAACCAAAGACACGAAGATGGCCGCAAAGAAAACCGGCCACGCCTCGAAGACGGCGATGAAGGATACAGAGAAAGGCACCAAGACTGCGGCAAAGGACACGAAGAGGGGTGCAAAGACCGCCACGAAAGACACCGAGAAAGCCGCCCATAAAACAGAGACGGCCACGAAGAAAACCGGCAGCGCCATGAAGAAGGGCGTGAAAGACACGGGCCATGACATCAAAAAGGGCGCAGACAAAACCGGCGACGCGTTGAAATAGCCGCCGGGAAACCATCGCGCTAAAAACGGCCACAGAGGAAAGCCCTCCTCTGTGGTCGAATCTTTTTGCGTAGCGCCAGCCGCCTCGGCTGTCCGAGTCGGCAACCCGATTTCTCCGTCAAATCAGTCTCCGCGCCTCCGTGGTGACATCGCCCCTTGCCGCGCTCTAGCCGTTTTTCCCCATGAACATTTAAAATCCTTAGTCCACATCGGACAGGAGCCCAACCGTGATCCCGCGCTACACGCGCCCTGTAATGGCCCGTATTTGGAGCGACGAAAATCGCTTTCGCACCTGGCTTGCCGTCGAAGTCGCAGCCACCGAAACTCTTGCCGAAGCCGGGCTCGTCCCCAAAGACGCCGCCAAGGCCATCAAGGAGCGCGCCGACTTCCGCGTCGAGCGCATCCACGAGATCGAGGCCGAGGTCCGCCACGACGTCATCGCCTTCACCACCGCCGTCGCCGAAATCGTCGGACCTCATGCGCGCTGGTTCCACTACGGACTCACCTCCAACGACGTCGTCGATACCGCGCAGGCCCTCCTGATCCGCCAATCCAACGAAGTCATCGCGCAGGATCTCCAGCGCCTCGCTGAAGTCCTCGAACGGCGCGCCTGGGAGTTCAAAGACACTCCCATGGTCGGACGCACGCACGGTATTCACGCTGAGCCGATCACTTTCGGATTCAAGCTCGCCAACTGGTATTCCGAAACGCAGCGCAACATCGCCCGGTTCCACGCCGCTGCTGAAGACATGCGCGTCGGAAAATTTTCCGGAGCGGTCGGCATCTTCGCGCACCTTACGCCCGAGCTCGAAGAGAAGATCTGCGCTCGACTCGGGCTCAAAGCCGCCGCCGTCTCGTCGCAAGTCATCCAGCGCGATCGTCACGCGCACTATCTCGCCACGCTCGCCGTCATCGCCTCCACGCTCGACAAGATTGCCACCGAGATTCGTCATTTGCAGCGTACGGAAGTCCGGGAAGCCGAGGAATTCTTCAGCGAAAAGCAGAAGGGATCCTCCGCCATGCCGCACAAGCGCAACCCCGTCACGCTGGAACAGATCAGCGGGCTCGCTCGCGTGGTCCGCTCGAACGCGCAGGCCGGATTCGAAAACGTCGCCCTCTGGCACGAGCGAGACATCTCCCACTCTTCCGTCGAGCGCGTCGTTCTTCCCGACTCCACCACGCTTACTGACTATCTCCTCACCAAGACCGCCAATATCGTCGACACGATGTTCGTTTATCCCGACCGCATGCGGACCAATCTCGAATCCACACGCGGCCTGATCTTCAGCGGACAACTTCTGCTCGACCTCGTCGAACACGGCGTCAGCCGCGAAGACGCGTATCGCCTGGTCCAATCCCACGCCATGCATGCCTGGAAGGAGGGGCTGAACTTCCACGACCTCGTCCTTGCAGATAAAGAAATCACCGATCGTGTCCCGCGCAAGACGATCGAATACGCCTTCGATCTCCCGCGCCAACTCAAGAACGTGGACAAGATCTTCGCCCGCGTGTTCCCTAACAAGCTGAAAAAAGAGAACGCGTCCCCAAAATCACCAAAGAAGAAAGAGCAAAGTAAGAAGAAGAATTAGCACAGAGCTAATCCCAAAATCCTCCGCGCTCTCAGCGTCCTCTGCGTTGAAAGCAGTTGACTCTTGCGTTGAAAGCAGTTGACTCTGCAGCATTCCCCTTACAGTCAATGCTGTAAACAGCGCAGGATCCTCGTTGCCACGCAAACCCCCCGTGCTCTATGCGAATCGAATCGCCGGAGGAACGCAACATGTCACAGATCCCCGGGAAATTTCTCATCGCCCTGCTGATCTTCTGCTTCGGCGCATTCACGCTCGCTCAAGCAAAGTCGTCCGACTCGAACAGCTCTGAACTTCAGAGCGCCACCGAAACCATCCAGCATCTCACCAGCGTCGCTCCCGACAAAGGAGTGCCCAATGAAGTCCTCGAAGGCGCGAAGTGCGTCGCCGTAATTCCCAAGCTCGTCAAAGGAGCTTTCATCGTCGGAGGCGAACACGGCACCGGCGTCGCCACCTGCAAGAACGCCAACAATGTCTGGAGCGCGCCCGCACCGTTCTCCGTTTCCGGCGTGAGCTGGGGACCGCAGTTCGGCGGCAAGAGCACCGACCTCGTCATGTTCATCATGAATGACCAGGGCATGACCGACCTGCTCAAAGGACATATCAAGCTCGGCGCCGACGTTTCCGCCGCCGCCGGCCCAGTCGGCCGCTCTGCCTCCGCCGACGCCGGATACAAAGCCGGTGTCCTTACTTACTCCACTGCAAAGGGCGCTTTCATCGGAGCCTCTTTGAACGGAGCTGAACTCTCGCAGGACAACAAGGCCACCAAAGACTGGTACGGACACGAGGTGTCGTTCAAAGACATCCTCGAAGGCAATGTGAAGACACCGAACGCGCAAGCCCGAGACTTCGTCAACGCCGTCCAGAACGCCAAGGAGACTGCCCAGAACCGCTAACCTGACTCGTCTGCTCGAGTTGTCATCCTGAGTTCCGTTTGCGTCCGCGACAAGCGGACGCAAACGGAGCGAAGGATCCCTGCATTCTTTGCCGGGACCACCATTGCCGAAGGGAATTCTCCCGATGCGGCGGCCTCGGCGTTTGTCATCCCGCGCGGATTTTTCTTTCGCCCCTTCGGGGCTGGTTCCGTTCTTCTGTCGGCTACCCATGCCTTACGGCATGGGCTGCATTCTTTCGCCGCTTCGCGGCTGTCTCTCCTTACCTTCTTACCCAGCGCTTGCGCGCTGGGCTGCACTCTTTCGCTCCTTCGGAGCTGCGGGGGCGCTGGCTGCGGGCTTGCGGGGCGGGGTCGGCGGGGCTTTTGGTTCTGCAGCGGAAGTGGTTGTGCGTTGCGTTACGTGTGCGGTTGATGGCGATTGCGGTTTGAAGTGGTGTTTCGGGAGTGTGGTTGTGGTTGCGGGTTTGGGCGCGGCGCTTCCTTCCCCCTTCGCATCGTTCAGCGTTCGGGGCGCTTGGACAGCCGAGGCGGCTGCTGCTGCGCGGGCGGCGGCCTGGCGTTTTAGTTCGATGCCACCGGCTTCCCAGTTCTTCAAGAATTCGGAGTCGGGAGTGACGGGCTTGGGTTCGCTGGCGGCTACTGCCGGCAGATCTAGCTCGGTTGCGGCGTCTGCGGCGGTCGGGTAGCCCAGGGCTAGTGCTCTTGCACCAGCGACGCTCCCCTTTGCTCCGCTCGATGTCGCTTGGACAGCCGAGGCGGCTGTCGCTACGTGTTCTTCTTCATATTGCGGGATGTCGCGGACCATGTTGCTTTTTTCCAGGCCGAACTTTACACGCGTCGCGTTTTTTACGGCGATGTGGAGGGCGCGGAGAATCAGCGTGGCGCGCTTGAGGTCGATGGTGTTGCGCATCAGGGCGTTGATGACTTCCATTAATGCAGCCTGGATGGATTCTTCGTCTTCGATCAGCGCGATGGGATGCAGGCGGGCTTGAGCCGGCATGCGCACGCCGCGATGCATGCGCTGGTGAAAGTAGCAGAACTGCTCTCCGCGAAGAGAGGGGCAGCCGCAACGGAGTCCGTTGACCTTGATATGAGTGCAAGTAGACGACTGAGTCATAGTGTTGATCCTGTCTAAAATTTTTTGATATACGGGCCGTAAAATCTTGGCTTCACGAGACTTAGGGGCGTGGGTCAGCACAACGTCCGCGTAAAATCTTGGAAACAAAGGGTTTGTAAGTAAAATCTTGCGAACAATGGAGATAGTGTCGTTTGGAGCGGGTGGGAAGAGGGAATCGTCGGCCCACGGAGCTACTTTTTCGGCTTCCGGCTTTGGGCTTTCGGCTTCGGGAGATTCACCACAGGGGGCACAGGGGTGCGCGGGGGAATGCTTTGGGGTGGTTTGCGGCTTGGGATGCTTCGGCGGGATCGAGGCAGATGCTTGGTCGTGCATGAGCCCAGAATTGCTTATCTAATTCTTATGGTCAAGGTTGGATGTCACAACTTGAAAATAAAGTTCTCTGTGGAAAACTTCTGGCGTTAGTTGTTTGTTGTCAGTGGGTAAGCATTCGGGATGGGATTTTGGGGGCTTAGAGACGGGCCCTTTGTCTGCAGTTTTCGAGCTTTGGCGGGATTTTGCCTGTGGAAAAAGTTCCCGTCATCCGTCTTCAGTCGTGGGCTTTCGGGAACTCGAAGGGCCCGGCTGAATACTTACAAAACACCTCGCTTCGGCAGTATAAATAGATACACACAAATCTGACCATGCATGACATCGATATCCGTCGACGACTGCGAACGGACGAACGCCTTCATCCCGGGGATCCTGATACTCGAATTGTCGAGGAATTAGGGTTATGCCAAGGCTTAGCACGCGTTGATCTGGCAGTCGTTAACGGAACAATTCACGGGTACGAGATCAAGAGCGAAAATGACACCCTGCTTCGTCTGCCCTCTCAAGTAGCAGTCTACAGCCGGGTTCTGGATTACGTCACTGTGGTTACTGCATCGACACACGTTGGCAATGTCCAGCGAATTGTTCCGGACTGGTGGGGGATTTGGGTGGCCTCGAGTCATAACGGTGGCTGCGCTTTTCAAGAGTTCAGAAGGGCCAAAGTGAATCCCGGTGTTGATCCATTTGCCTTGGTTCAACTATTGTGGCGCGATGAGGCGTTGCAGGTGTTGGTCGCTCACGGGATCGCCGGAGGAATGAGGAGCAAGTCTCGCAGAGCGTTGTGGACTCGACTGTCTACCGAGCTAACGCCGAACGAGTTGGGCTGTAGAGTCCGCGACTGTCTTAAGAATCGAGCGAAGAGTTGGCGAGTTGTGTCGCGACAAGCGTAATGTGGTGATTCGTTCCCACCTTACGCCAAGTGGTAGCGTTTCCCGGACCCTTGATACCGGCAGCGCAGTCGAATATAAATTGGTCGCCCCAGCTGAAGTTCGAGCCTGAGTATTCTGCTCGCTCGGTCAATCGTTTACATAAATCGAAATACTGTTCAAATCCATATTGACGGACATTCCTGCCCTTCATAATCATCCAGTTGGCCTGTGTTGTGTACCTGATGTTTGCGCTCATCAGCATCATGCGAGGGTCCAACTCTTTCGGTATGGGATGTGCGATTGCGTAATCTCCGAAGATCATGTCTCGGCGCGGAAGAGCTTTTGGACGTTTCTGCAATGTGTTCCAGAGGGTCCATTCGCGACGTGGCAACTTCGTGACATCGTCCGCGCCGATGTCGCTTAAATCTTCAGGAAAGGAGGCTGCAATCAGAATGATTCGTCGCCAGTCGTCTCTTTTGGGAATCATCGAGAAGACCGAGCGAGCGATAAGTACAGCCTTACCGTCATCCATACCCAAGTCCTCCAAATCAAGGATGAGGTCGACCGATGACGGCGAGGGTGAGCCAACTTTGTGGAGCAGGTCGTCGACTTCAGACTCGAGATCTACATCTTCTTCAAAATCCTCTACCGTAAGACGGAGACATGTGCCCAAATCGGATTTTCTTAGGTGTCGATTCGTTGCCGCGAAATAGTCCGCAGAACTTCTTCGCGATATCACTGGCACAACGCAGACACTGTTCTTCCTACAATCCCCCAGCACTGCGTCCAATGCGACCCGACCGTCCTTAAGTCCTTCTTCCTCTCCGAACCATGGCAGATCGAGAAACAGAGGGTCATGAGGCCAACATTCCTTGAGCCGCTTTGCAATCCCAGAAACGTGCTCATCCAAGCTCCTCGCTGGGCGCTCATTGACGTAGTCATAGGGAACGTCGGGCACTTCGATCAGAGGCATTATGCTGTGTCGAACATCCGCCCTGAGTTCCTCGAGGGCTGCGAATTCACCCTCCTTCCCCTTGAGCACTGGGACGTACGTGACGTGAGTGGTCATTTATCTTCCTGTCTACGGCTCTAGCTCCAGCTTCAGGTTAGTGTACCGCGACGCTCCAGTCAGATCTGGGAAGAGAGAGAGGTGGTTGATATTCATCCGCTCGAGCGTCTTAAGGCACAGAAGCCGGTCGCTGTCGGGAATCTCAATCTTCAAGAGGATCGTAGCCTCTGCTGCCGCGAATTGCTGAGCTACCCAATCATCGATCGGAACACCGACAGGGGCTCTGGTGAATAATCCTCCCTGACTGAGTAGTCGCGGGTTGTCATCCGTGAACGGCTCGATGAATTCAATGACGGGTGGTTGTCCCTCCTCCAGGCTAGGGCCATTCAGTATCTCTTCGCTCCGCAAAACTACCGCCCTACGATCTAGTCCCCAAACCACCCTGTAGTCTGTTGGTGCGGCCTCAGTTTCAAAGGCAAAATATGCGGCCGCAAATGGGGACTTTGTCCAATCAAGGAGTGGTGTCGCTAGACCGAAATGTTGCCCCAGCGCCCACCAGTCATTATCGAGACGCGAAGCGCTGGCTGGTCCGCGCCGTCCGCGGGTCGCGTACTTGAACGAGTCGAGGTGGTTTCGAACTAGTGTCTCAGTATTTGTGCCAAGAGGATTGAGCCTCTCCAACAGGCGATCTAGCGATGAACTAA
>DATEJO010000154.1:0-16779 GCA_035277905.1 Candidatus Sulfotelmatobacter sp. | reverse complement strand
GACTTTGTAGAACCACCACACTTGCCAGAACAGAGAGAAATCGACGACCCCCACGACTCCCACAATCGCGAACAGGTCAAACCGAAATGCCGCTTCCAGAACCGCAACCACCATCAGCGCAAAATAGGGAGTGTCTTCCTTATCTGTCAGAACGGCGAGCATCGTCGCCAGGCCCACGTTGAAAATGATCGACGCCCACGTTAGTGCCGCCAAAGCCGCTGGTCGCAAGGGTCTGGAAAGCCGCTGCAACCAGATCCATTCCGCGCTCTTGAGTGCAATCCCGAGCATTACGCCTGCGACGAGCAGCGGCGCGGGCTTTCCCCAGAAATATGCGAAATAAAGATGAAGAGAAAACAGCACCACCAGGATCGACAGGTTCAAAGCGATGAAGATGGATTCCTGACGGCGAAACGAAGCGATGTCTGACGTCCAGGACGACGCCGACGGAAGTAGTTTCTTTAACACGCCCCGAACCTCTCTCTATCCCGGCTGGCGACCCATTACCCTTCGCCGCGCCAAGATTGCCTCAGGCTGGTCCTCCATGTATATGATCCCAATCACCCTTTGGGAAAGCCTGATCCAGACATGGCAGGCGGTCCCGTACAAATCTTTTGCCATCGCAAGTTCAAGAATCTGTACGGCCCGTGGACCATCCAAATGCGACCTATCCGTTGACTAGGATGCATGCACATTCGGCATTGTCTGCCTGTCCCAGGCGAGCGAAGCCTAATCGCTTGGACAGATTCCGCTAGAATGAACCACTTGCCTCTCTCGAATCTGGAAAATCTCGTCGTCGTGCTCGTTCGCGTGCGCAATCCGCAGAACATCGGCGCAGCCGCTCGCGCCATGACGAATTTCGGAGCCTCTCATCTACGCCTCGTCAACCCTTATAAGCTCGCTTTTCGTGACGCGACTTCGGCCGTCGGCGCGTCTGCCGTGCTCGAGAGCGCCAAGGAATTCAGCTCCGTCGCCGACGCAGTTTCCGACTGCACGCGTGTAATTGGCACGACCGCCGTCCGCGATCGCGCGTTAAGTCAGCCCTTGCATACTCTCGACAAAGATTCCGGCGCCGATATACGGTCTCGTCTGCAGGAAGGACGGGTCGCGCTTCTTTTCGGATCGGAAAAAACCGGCCTCTCGAACGACGATTTCAGCCACTGCCACAGTCTGCTCACCATTTCTACGCGCGAAGAACAGATCTCGATGAATCTCGGGCAGGCTGTCGCTGTCTGTCTCTACGAACTCTCGCGCAGCAGTCCCGCCGATCGCTCAGAAGAAGGAGTGGATCTCCCGACCGCGGCTCAAACTGAGCAGATCACCGAACTTTTGCTGGAATCACTCCGCATCAGCGGATACATCAAGCCCGGAACCGACGAAATGTTTGAGAAGAAAACCCGCCAACTGATTCTCCGCCTCAACCTCAAGGGCTACGACGCCAAGCTTCTGCTCGGCATGGTGAGACAAATTTCGTGGAAGTTGCGTCAGCCGCCGAATCGTTAGCGCTGCGCGCGCTGGGGGGACGCCTGAACCCCACTTCGCTTGAACCGGAACTGCAACAGCCAAGCACTCGTGGTGGGCTGTCCATCGGCCTGAGGTGGTGAAAACTCCCAGCGTTCTGCGGCCGAAAGCGCCTTCCCGGCAAAATATCGGCTGGGCCCCGCTGCCTTGAGTTTAGCCGCCATCACTTTTCCCGACGGATCCACGTCCACCCAGACGACGACCTTGATCGTTCCATGGATCGTTCTCTTCGCGCTCGCCGGAATATCCGGAATCACTTGGTGCACCACCGCCCCGCCGCCTGTGGATGTTGCCTTCGCCGTCGGTGCCCTTTCTGTACGGATCGGCGTCGGCCTGGAGGGAGCGCTTCTATCGGGAGTCGCCGCCGTAGGTTTGGGAGGCGCCTCCGCCGCAGGCTGCGCTGGAGTTCCCGCCGCGGGAGCAGGAGCCGCAGCGCTATTTCCTCGCGAATGAAACAGTCCCCACGCCGCCAGTGCCACGACGACCAAAACAAGCGGAATTGCGAATGCGGGCAGACGGCTCGAGTCGGATTCAGATTTGTGGGAACTCTCCAGCGGAACCGCAATCGGCGCAGCCGCTGCAGGCTGCAGCCGACGCCGTACATCCTCAAGCGTGCAACGCTGCGCTGGATCGATGTGCAGGCACTCTCTTGCAATCCCCCTGAATGGCTCGGGAATGTTTCCCGGAAGGGACGGGTCCCCCTGTACTCCTGGCGACGCGGACGCTGCATTCTGCGTCAAGGCCATCACGATGGTCACGCCCAAGGCCCACACGTCGCTGGCTGGCGATGCCGCTCCCGAACTCGTCTCAGGAGCGTCATACACGCCAATTCTTCTTCGCACCGAGATGGGCTCGCCCGTCCGGCTGATCTGATCCGTCGAAAGTTTCAGCTGATCCGCTACCACCAGCACATTCGATGGCTTGATCCTGGTATGCACGAATCCGTTGCCGTGCAGGTAGCTCAAGCCATCCAGCAACGGTGTCAACATCTCGGTGACTTCAGCGGGGGTGAGGGGTCTCTGCGGCAGGATCTGTGCCAGATCCTCGTCCGCATGTTCCATCACCGAGTAAACCAGCGGCGTTCCATCGATTTGGCAGCGCCCGAAATTGAAAATCGAAAGCAGGTGTGGATGATTCAGCTTCGCCGCCATCCCCAGCCGTGCTAATTCCCGCTCTGCGTCCGGACCATCCGCCTCGATGAACTTAATCGCGGCCTTCGCGCCGCCCGGCATCTCCGAAAGAAAAACCGCGCTGTGATCGGATCCACCCAGCCACTGCCGCAGCGGATATTTCCCGTCGACAACACGGCCTTCCCATGCTCTCCATGTCTCTGCTCTACTCATCAGGGCTCCGGCGAATTTCTCATTCTAAGCCATCCGCTAAAGACCGTCACATTCGTCGGTTCGATACGGTAAATCCTGAGCAGAGCCGCCTTTCAGGCGTAGCAAAGGATCTCGGGTGTCCCACTTCTGGCCAGTGTTGCCAGAAGTGGGGATTTTCGGTGAAATGACGATCGATTTCCTTTCCCTGTCGAAGCAGACTACTCACCGGCTCTTATAACTGAACGTCACCTTCGTTTCTTCATCCAGCACCAGAGGCCTCACGAAGCTGAATGACGTACCCGCCCGCGGCACATCAATCGCCACCGGCAATACTCCGGCAACCCGCTTCTGCAAGTCGAGAACGTTCCCAGAGGGAAAATTCTGTTGCGGAACTTTTTTGGGCATCTGCTGCAGTTCAGAGTAATTGCGTCCACTGATCGGCCCGCCGATCACTTCCACCGTTTCCGCCAGGGCTCCAACGTTCAGCGCAAAGCTATACGTTGACGCTCCGCTCGCATCGTAATTGGCATCTCGGACTGCCTGCTGGAATCCGGGAGCCTGCGCCTGAATCCTGATTCGCCCAGTCGGCACGGCCGACACCACCCACCGTCCTGCCGAATCCGTCATCGAGGTCATTGAAAATCCGGTGGACGGTTCCGTCACTGTGACACGGGCATTGGGAATCACCGCGCCGGAAGAATCGGCAAGAACTCCTCCCACTTGTCCCGGCAGAAGCGAGCCGATATTCACATTGCTTGCCATCGTCTGCGCCGCTTGCTTCTGATACTGATAAGCGACGGTGTCTGTTCGAAACGCTGGCGGTACCAGGTTCGCGGCAATCACATCTCCGCCGAAATCCTTCACCTTGTACCGCTCCGGCAGAAAAACCTCCCAGTTCAGCAGATCGATCGGGATATCCATATTCGGCAGGCTGAGTTCCGCGCCGCCCTTCTTTGCAAACGGAGCTCCCGAGTGCATGAACACGAACGATACCGTGTACGAATCGGCCGGGTGGAATCCCGGACGCAGCAGCGGAACCCTGCTTCCATCGGGCCCCTGCACCGGTTTCACCGGCTCTCCGCCAACATCGGCGGACAGAATGTTCACGCCCGCCGGAAGCGCAACTTTCAAAAATGGCTGAGCCTGGTTCCGGATCGTCAGCTTCACCTCCGTGATCGATTTTCCTTCCGATGTCACCATCGTGGTTACCGTCGCGCTTTCTGCCACGGCCGCAAGCACGCTTCCATCCGGAAACCGCACCCAGTTCAGCGCCAGGGTCGGAATCTCATCCGGCTGCCGGTGATATCGAAATGCCGCCTGCGGAGGAAAATGCGCCATCGCCCGCAGATACGGATTTGCCTCCTTCACGTCGATCCTCTTCAGGCCTCCGCCTTCCTTGGCCGTGATCTCCATCGTTCCGGTGCCTTCCACTAGCACTTCTCCGGTCTCGCGCTGCGCTCCTTCGAAGTTGAGGAATGGCGCGTCCGCCTGCGTCTGATTGATCGAACGCTCCATCGAAATCAGAAATTCGTGCGAGCGTTGCCCCGGAGCATTGACCTTCAGCGTCATCACTCCCGATTTCGTTTCGCTCGAATCCAGCGTCGGCCCGGTCACTCCCGTCACTTCATATCCGGCAGGCACGTTGATCCGAAACTCCGACGGATCTCCCTGAACCACGGTGACGTCAGCCAGCACGGCCACGCGCATCTCAGCTTCGCTCACTGAGACCAGCGTCTTCGCGTCGGTCAGGAATCGCACTTCGCGGGGAACGGCCGGCGTAACCACTTCCCGCGTGGCCCACCAGAACGTTGCAGGCTCTCCGGGCACCAGCGTCGCTTGCACGACCGTGTGCCCGTTTTCCGATTTGCGGCTCGTAATCAATCCCGGATTCACGTTCGCAATCGTGTGATCCCCCGGAATGACCAAAGAAACTTCAACGCTGCCCGCCGGGGGCGCAGGCAAGCTGAACGATGCGCGTCCAGCCTCCACTCGCAACGGCATTCCAGTCTCCAGGTCGATCGCAAACTCTCCCGGGCCCGGCAACAGCGCTGCATGAATTCCGCTCTCCTGAATCAGCGGCACTCCCTTGCCGTTCTGATTTGCGTCGAGGATCGTCATCCCGCTGACCAGAGGAACCCGGCTGATCCCTTTGCGGAATATTTCTCCCTCCACTTCCACCGATCCGCGTACTTCATCGTTCACGACTTGCAATTTCACGTCAGCATGTTTGAGCGAGTAGGGCAGCGGCGCCACCTCCGGCTTTTTCGGCGGCTTCGACGCCATCTCGACGAGCCGGTTGTATTCCTCCAGCGTCAACGTGACATTGCCCGAATCAGGCAAGGGAAGCGTGGATTTTCCTTCCGCCCCGTACAGCACCGTGCACCAGATGAGCAACAGCGGCAAAATCGCAAATCGGCTTTTCATCGCACACCTCCCTTTTTTTCATGCTGGAAGCTCAGCTCAGCGCTGGGAAACTGGTTCTCACTCGTGAGTTCGGAAACAAGAAAGATCGACGGACCGAAAGCGGGGAAGGGAACACTGACCGGCAGAATTCCCGTCACCTTTCCTGCTGTCGATTTCGCGTGATAGGAATTGAGTAAGTTTCTGGTCTCAGCATCTTTCGCGTCTTTATCCTTCATGCTCTGCAGCTGCGCATAGTTCTGCAGTCGGTCGAACTCCTTCGGAGCAGCGGCGGGCGCAGCAGCCGGCGTCCCGAGCCTCTCCAATTCTCCCGTGAATCGCGGTTGCAACGCCGCCGAAGTCGGATTCTCATACTGCTCCGTCCGGAACGTCCCCGGCTCCGCTGTCACCCGAAACAGCGGCGGATAATAAAGAAGCATCCCCGTGCGCGAAATCGGCAGGTCGAGCGCCGGCAACGTGACCTGCTCTTTCCCCTTCTCATTCCACGCCCCAGCCTTCGCCATATACACAATCTCAACCACAAATGCCGGAGCGTCCTCTCCGCCTCGAGACTTCTCGAGCGGCAGCAGCAGGCTTCCGTCCGGCGACTGTCCCGGACGCACCGCCCTCCCTGCAAGAGACGCACTCCACACCGTCGCACCCGAAGGCAAAGTGATCTTCACGAAATTTCGCTGATTGTTGCGGACGGCGTACTTCGCCTGCACCAGTTCTTTTCCGTCCTCGCTCATCAGCACCTGATAGCGCGCCTCTTCGACATTCGCCATCAGCACAGCCTGCTGGTCGTAGCGGGCGACATTAAGGCTCAGGCTCCGCGTCTTGCCCGCTTCTCCCGGACGCGCCTTGAACGCCACCAGCGCCGGCGACTCATGGTTCGCCACCATCGCACCCAGATCCGTAGCGTCGGCGTCTTCCAGTCCTTCAGTTTTCTGGTCTTTGATCTCGCCCGCGCCCAGGATCTCCACCGCTACTCCTCCCGTATCGCGCTCCACATTCAGCAGCCGCATCAGCGGAATGTCGACGATCCCATCCCGTGGCAGCCGAGACTCTCCGCTGACGACGAATCGCGCGCTGTGCTCGACGGGCTCAAGAAAACTCACGACGAGCTCGCCATTCTTCATCTCCCAATCCGCGACCGCTGCGCCGGAAACTTGATTAACCGTGATCTTTTCGGGAAGCTGGATCCGCGCCTCTTTCGCCGCGCCCTGCAGCACGTCGAGTGCGACCTCCGCGTAAATCGAACTCGAATCCTCAGCGAGGCTGGTGAGCTGCGTCAGCGATCCCCGCATCCGCAGTGGTAAATCGAGATGATGATCTTCCGTCTTCTTCCGCCACGAAAACGTCAGCGGCTCGTTCCCGCTGCCATACGCTAACCATTTCGTCGTCCCCGCACTCTCGGATTTATCGGAGATCAATCCGCCGGCGGTCCGCAGCTCAATCCCGGTCTGTGGAACTTCAATCGCCGCCTGCGTCACGCCCGATTCCGTCGAGGGCAGGGAAATGTTCTCCAATCCTGTCGTCGCCGTAACCGGAACATCAACCTCAAGTTCCAGAACCGATCGCCCAACATGTGAAAGCAGCGCGCACAAATGATTTCCGCTCTTTCCCTGCGCGCCTGGAACCAGTGAAACTAGCTTTCCATCGAGCCTCGCCTCGCGCACCAGCAATCCAGTAGGCACCGGAACCCGCACCCAGCCATCTTTCAAAACATCAACGGTGAGATTGGCGCGGCCCGCCGCCAGATCGCCCGCGACTTTCAGGCTGTAATCCACTCGAGACAACGTCGCATCCAGCGGCGGCGGCTCGGGATTCTGCTCCACCGGATACGCCTTCGCCCGCAGCACGCGATATTCCTCGACCGGAATCACCACCCATCCGGCAGCATGAGAATTGTCCGGAGTTTTTTCCTGCGCGACGGCTGATGCACCAAACAGCAATATCGCCATTGCGGCGGACACTACCGAACTCAGAGCCAACTGCCTGCACAGCAAATCCAGCACGCGAATTGAAATTTTCATAGTTGAACCTCCACTCCAACTGCTCTGGGGATGCGCTTGTTTTGACTGGGGGATGTCCTGGGTGCTGCCGCATCCTGAAATAAGAATGTGAGGGGTGGCGAAAATTGCGCGGATTTTCAGGCGGTTACTTCGGGAACCGGCGACGCCAAACCCTTGGAATCCGCGGTCTGCTGTACCATGCTAGGTCGCGGAATTTCCCGGGAGACTCGGATTGTCTTTCAATACGCAGAAATCAAAGCTGGCATACGAGCGCACGCTCGGCGTTCTGATCGAAGCCAGCAGTTCGTCCTCGCGCGGCCCCGCCAACTTCGGCAGCTATCCCATCTTTATGGAGCGCGGCCGCGGTTCCCGCATCTTCGACGTTGACGGCAACGAATACATCGATTGGATGATGGCCTTCGGAGCCCTCCCGCTCGGGCACGCGCATCCCGAAGTGACCGAAGCCATCGCCGAAGCGGCAGCTTCCGGCGCGCATTTCGCCACGGCAACGCCCGTCGAACTCGAAGTTGCCGAGATGATCCAGAAGATCGTTCCCAATGCCGAGCGTGTGCGCTTCGCAAACACCGGAACCGAAGCCATGATGGCCGCCGTCCGCCTCGCCCGCGGCGTTACCGGACGCCCAAAGATTCTCAAGTTCGAAGGACACTATCACGGCTGGTACGACGATCTCCTCGTCAGCTCCAACGTTCTGCCGCCCGCTGCTCTCGGCCTGCGCACCGATCCCATCAAAATTCCCGACAGCTCCGGACTGAATCGAACTGCGCTCGATGACACCATCGTTGTCCCATGGAACGATCTTCCAGCGCTCGAGCGCGCCATCGAAAACCATCGAGGCCAAATCGCCGCCATCATCACTGAAGGCATCATCGCGAACATGGGCGTGATCCCTCCCGCTGACGGATATCTGCAAGGCCTCGAGAAACTCGCGCGCGCGAACGGAATCATCTTCATCCTCGACGAAACGGTCACCGGATTCCGCATCGCTCCCGGAGGCTGCCAGCAGCACTTCAAGCTCTCGCCCGATCTCGTTACCTTCGGCAAAGCGCTCGGTTCTGGCCTTCCCGTAGCCGCTCTCGTTGGCCGCGCCGAAATCATGGACGCTCTCCAATGGGGCGGAGTCCTCCACTACGGCACGCACAACGGATCGCGCATCGGAATGTTCGCCGCCCGCGCTAATCTCCGCGCCCTTACCCGCGAGAACAATGCTTCATTCCGCCACACCTGGAAAATCGCAGATCGACTCTGCACAGGGCTGAGAAGTTTATTTAAGAAAACGAGCCGTAACGCCATCGTCCAAAACGTCGGCCCCATGTTTCAGGTCATGTTCACAGACCAGCCGGCAATCCGCGACTATCGCGAGTTCTGCCGGTTCGTCGATCGTCCCACATTCCAGAAATTCGTTGTCTCGCTCTTCCCGCGAGGAATCTACGCCTCGCCCTCCGCCGCTCTGCATTCAATCGTCACGCTCGCGCACACCGATGAAGATGTCGACCGCACCCTCGAAGCCGCATCCCAATCACTGGACGCATCATGAGCACGCTCTCCAACAAGATCGAGGTCCGCGCGTCCCAACTTCTTTCACTGGAAGGCAAAGTCGCTGTCGTCACCGGAGCCGCCTCCGGCATCGGCCGCGGCATTGCAATACGCTTAGCAGAAATGGGAGCCACAGTCGCCGCGCTCGACGTCGACGAACAAAAAGGCAAGCAAGTCGCGACTGAAATACAAGCCAGCGCTGGAGAAGCACTCTTTATCAACTGCGACGTCCGCCACGCGGCCGCGTGTCATCAGGCGACCGAAGCAGTCACCCAGAAATGGGAAAGAATCGACATTCTCTGTAATTGCGCCGGAATCGCCATCCGCAAAAGCGTCGTCGACCTGACCGAAGACGAATGGGATCGAGCCCTCGACATCACGCTAAAAGGAATCTACCTGCTGTCGCGCGAAGTCATCCCCCACATGATTCGCGCCGGAGGAGGCAGCATCATCAACATCGGCTCCGGATGGTCCCTCAAAGGCGGCCCGAACGCTGCCTCGTACTGCGCTGCCAAGGGCGGAGCGGTGAATCTTACCCGCGCCATGGCCATCGATCACGGCCGCCACAACATCCGCGTGAACTGCGTCTGCCCCGGCGACATCGATACTCCCATGCTCCACAGCGAGTGCCATCAACTGGGCGAAGATTTTCAGAAATTCATGGAGGAAGCCGCGAACCGTCCACTAGCCCGCATCGGCACCCCGAAGGATGTAGCAAACGCAGTGCTGTTTTTAGCCAGCCCGATGTCGAATTGGATCACAGGAGCGGCCTTAGTAGTAGACGGCGGCGGCCTGGCCTAAGTGTGTTTGGTCGTCCCTCATGTTTCATGGCAGTGCGATTTAGGGAAGCCAGAAGCTAGAAGCTAGGAGCTAGAAGCTAGCAGCTTCTTCTCTGCCGCGCCGCCTCATACAGCACAATGCTCCCCGCGACTCCGGCATTCAACGATTCCACGTGCTCCGAATGTGGAATCGCAATCAACTCATCCACCTGCGCCATCAGCGCTCGTGGCAATCCCGATCCCTCACTCCCGATGAACACCGCCAGGTTCCCGGTCAGCGAAGCCTGATCCAGAGCCGTTCCCTTATGCGACGAAGTTGCCACCATCCGCACGCCTGCCTTCCGCAACTTCCCGGAAATCTCCTCCGTTCCGCCGCTCGCTTTCGCCATTACCACCGGCAACCGAAAAATCGATCCTGCCGACGCTCGAATGACTTTGGAGTTCACGGGGCTGACCGTCCCCTCGCCCAACACCACTCCCGCGCTCCCAAACGCCTCGGCCGATCGCAAAATCGTCCCCAGATTTCCCGGATCCTGCAGCCCCATTACCACCACCACCGGCCCAACCTGCAGCCGCTCCAGAACATCATCCAGCGTGAATTCCTTCACACGAACCAGCGCCGCCACTCCCTGCGGACTCTCGCTCGGAACCACGCCGTCGAACAGCTTATCCGGCAGTGAAAGCGTCTCGACATGCGCCCCAATCTGCGGCAGCAATCGTTCCGCAACGCCCTCCGCGGACTCCCGGAACAGCACTGCCCGAAAGCGCAGGCCGCTGCGAATCGCCTCCTCCACGATCCGCACGCCCTCGATCGCGGTATAGCCGTCCTCCGTGCGCTCCGCTCGGGCAAACGCCTGCCGCACGTCTTTCGCCAGCGGATTATGCCGCCCTTCGATTCGCCGTAACCGCGACTTGACCGATACTGTTTCGCCCGCTCTAGCCATAGAATTCTTCGCACCGCATCATACCCTGCCTCGCAATGCGGCTTGTCCAGTATTATGATAGGTTTCGCCTTGCAAATTCATCCGAGCCTCTAGCCGTTGCAGAAGGGAGCGCTGTGCGCGCCGAGATCGTCAAAATTAATAGCGATAATCCTGAAATATCCCTCGTCAAATACGCCGCCGACCAGATCCGTTCCGGTGAAGTCCTGGGCATGCCCACTGATACGTTTTACGGGCTCGCTGCCGATCCTTTCAACCTTCGCGCTGTCGACAAGGTTTACGACATCAAAACGCGTTCCCGCCACAAGCCACTCTCACTGTTGATTGGAAGCGTCGATCAAGCCGAGGAACTGGCCAAGCCCTTGCCCGAGGAGTTCTACGCTCTCGCCCGCAAATTCTGGCCCGGGCCGCTGACCATCATCGTCCAGGCCGGCTCCCGTCTCCCGTTGAAAGTGACCGCCAATACGGGTAACGTCGCTCTGCGTGTTCCCAACGCGAAGATTCCGCTCGCGGTGGTCACCGCCGCGGCTATTCCGATCACTGCCACTTCGGCGAATCTCAGCGGGGCCGCCGAATGCACCAGCGCCGAGCAGGTCCGCGACCAGCTCCAGGGCCGCATCAACATCATCGTCGATGGGGGCGACTCTCCCCGCGACATCGCTTCGACCATCGTCGATTTAAGCGATGAAACCGCCCGCTGGCGGATCATTCGCGAGGGCGCCATTCCCTCGGACGAGATTTCGAAGTTCTTCGCGCAGGGATGAGTAACTCTTCTGCCAACCAGCCTCGACCCAAGCGCTGGTGGCTTCGTCTGCTGATCCTGGTGGCCGTGGCCGGCATTTCGTTCGTGGTCATCACGGCCATTCAGATAGCGGATACCTCATCTGGGCAGGAACTTCATCCCGCTGACGCCATCGTCGTCTTCGGCGCCGCCGAATACTCCGGACATCCCTCGCCCGTCCTCAAGGCCCGACTCGACCATGCTTTTGACCTTTTTCGTCGTGGACTTGCCCCAGTCGTCATTACCACCGGCGGAGCCGCTCTCGATCCTACCTTCAGCGAAGGCGGCGTCGGACGCGACTACCTCATGCACCGCGGAGTTCCCGAGCGCAGTCTAATCGCTGAAACGCAAGGCAGTGATACTTCCGAATCGGCCGAGCGCATCGCCGTTATTATGCGCGCAAACGGCCTGCACAGCTGCATCGCAGTCAGCGACGCATATCACGTCTTCCGTATCCGCAAACTCCTCGAACACGAAGGCATCGGCCCCGTCTACATTGCGCCCCGCCCCGACTCGATCCCGCACTCTGTTTTCCAGCGGACAATCGCCGTCTTCCGCGAAGCCGCCAGCTACACTTTGTGGAAAATTGGAATTCGAGCCTGAATCGGCTCAGAAGATATCGATTCCGTTGGTCGTCCTGATCTTGAACCAGTCGTAATGCAGATTATTTTGCGTCAGGCCGTTTCGAACTTTCGAGAAGACGTGCTGAATCCGCACTTCCAGTTTGGTATTCGTCGCCACCCGGATCTGATCGTTTCGTGCTCCACGCATTTCCGCCATCTGGCGGCTTTGGCATTTCTGGTAGTCCTGGCTCTCCTGGCATAAGTAGTAGCCATTGCTCTGGTTCGCCTCACGAAGTACCTGAATGTCGAGATTCTCCTGAATGGCGGCAGCAAGCATTTCGTCATATCGCTCGTACCATATTCGAACTGCTTGCTCGGTCTGCTCGGGCGTGTGCGACGCTTTGTATGCGGCGATGGCCGCAACAATCTCGTCGCCGTTCTCCGCGCCCTCCATTCGCAAATGCGGAAGCGGTCCTGCCGTAACTTCCATGTCTTCGTCAGTAAAGACTTTTTTGGCATGCGCGGGTTTCTGAGTCTTCGATTCCTTTGCGGCAGCCGCGATCGATCCGTCGGAGTTCGTGGAGGACGCTGCGGCAGGAACTGAATTTGAAGATGAAGATGAAGATGATGTTGACGTCTGGGCTGTTCCGCGTACCGACACCATGGAAGCCACCAGAAGAACGATCCCGCATCGCGAAACTGTTGTAGCCATTGAAACAGCCATCGTAGTGCTCATGCTAGGTCGCCAAGATCAGCCGTGAAAGATGACCGAAGTTTCCCGATGAACGTTTCCATTGGGCCATGAAATCTTTCCGCACCCCACTCAGTGTGATTTCAATCACATTAAGAGGCGCTGCTCAGCCGCAGAGCCTGGAACCCACTCCGGCTGAGAACTTCCCTTGACGCCTCGAAGCATATCCGAGGCACGTCGCACTCGGTCCACCAATCCACTTCATTCCGCGATACACTGCATGAACATGCGAGTTCTGGGTATCGACTGCGGCGGAGAATACACCGGCTACGGCGTCGTTGAAATGCATTCCACGGGAAAGCTCGGCTGCCTCACTTGTGGCGCCATCAAGCTGTCTCCCCGCGAACCTCTGCCCCGCCGGCTCTCGCGCATTTACATGCACCTTGGCGCAGTGATCTCCGAGCACCAGCCTGACGAGGTCGCGATCGAAGATGTCTTCTACGCGCTCAACGTGAAATCGGCTCTCAAACTTGGACAAGTTCGCGGCGTCGCCATGCTTGCCGCGGCCGCCGCCGGACTTGAAGTGGCCGAATACTCCCCACTCACTATCAAGTCGTCGGTCGTGGGTTATGGCCGCGCCGAAAAGCATCAGGTCCAGCACATGGTTACGCGACTGCTCGACCTCTCCGAGCCGCCTGAGCCGATGGACGCTTCCGACGCTCTCGCCATCGCAATCTGTCATCTCCACACGATCGGAACCCTAGCTCGGCAACGCGCCGTCGGCCGATAAGCGTCCAATTAATTTCTATCTTTGGCATAATTGAAAAATCACGTTGGACTAGTGGGTTTCGGCTGTCCGCGGACAGAAGCTCCGCACTGCGGGAAAACGGTAAATGCTGATTTCGCTGGATTCTGTAAGAAGGACTGAAATGTTTTCAAGGCCTTGTCATCCCGACCAAGCACCTGGATCGGCGCAGCCCATCCAGGCGCGCGTGGAGGGACCTTTTGTTCTGAAGCGCTTGGGCCTGCTGCTTTTTCTCGCGGTCCTCGTCATCTCCCCCTCGCTTTCCCGTGCCGCCGACCAGGCCACCATCACCTTCACTCTCGATTTCCCGAACTCCAATCCCGATCACTATTCCCTCGAAGTGCAATCTGACGGGCATGCGCACTACGAATCCAGAGCCAGGATCTCCCCTGATTCAACCGACACCGACAACTATCAGACCGACTTCACCTTTTCCGATGCCACTCGCGCCCGCATCTTCGATCTGGCACAACAGGCGCACTACTTCTCGGGCAAAGTCGACTCCGGGAAAAAGAAAATCGCCTTCACCGGCGCGAAAAAACTGATCTACAAAGACGCCGATCACAACAACACGGCCGAATACAACTACTCGCCGATTCCGGCTGTCGAACAACTCACGGCCCTGTTCCAGAGCGTCGGAGCCACGCTCGAATTCGGACGCCGCCTCACTTATTTCCACCACTATCAGAAGCTCGCCCTCGACGATGAACTCAAGAACATGGAAGATGAGGCCCGCACCGGCGAAATCACCGAATTGCAAGCGGTAAAGCCCATCCTTCAGGAGATTTACGACGATCCCTCAGTCATGAACGTCGTCCGCGGCCGTGCCCACCGCCTGATGGAAATGAACTCCACCATCTCGGCAGGCAAGTAACGCTGTTCAGGAATTCGACGCCCCTGTTCGCGAGGTAACACGCGGTAACCCTTGCCAGACTTAACTTTTACAACTCCCGCACCAAAACCGTGTTCTAATGGGTTAGCAAGAACAGGGGGTTCCCCATGTCCTCTCCTTCCGCTTCCAGGTTCAGTCTGACTCTCGCCGCCTGCGCGCTTTTGGCACTGCCCGCTTTCGGCAGTTCACAGGCCCGCATCGTCCGCCTCAGCGACGTGCAGGGTTCGGTTCAAATCAACAAGAACACCGGCGTTGGTTTCGAGAATGCGTTCGTCAATTTCCCCATCACGCAGGGAACGCAGCTTCGGACGCGCGACACTGGCCGCGCCGAAATCGAATTCGAAGACGGCAGCTCCATGCGCATCGGCCCCAACACGTCTGTCGATTTCAGCACGCTCAGCCTGGCTGATTCCGGCGCTCGCATCTCACAGGTGAATCTGACTGGGGGAATCGCCTACGTGAACTGGCTCGCCAAGAGCGGCGACGAATTCACCCTCAATTTTTCGCACGAGAAGCTCACGCTCGATCGTCCCGCTCACTTCCGCATCGATGACTCCGCCAATCTCGCCAGCCTCGCGGTATTCAAAGGCGACATCGACGTCGACAGCCCCACGGGACAAGTCAAAGTCGAAAAGAAAAAAACTGCGAACTTCGACGCTGCCGACGGCGACAAGTACAAAATCGAAAGCAAAATTGAAGAGGATCCGCTCGACTCCTGGGATCGGGAAGCTTCGGCCTATCACGATGAGTACGCGAAGAATCAGGCTTCCTCGCCCTACGGCTACGGTCTCAGCGACCTGAATTATTACGGCTCCTTCAATAACATTCCCGGATACGGCATGATGTGGCAGCCCTTCTTCACGGGCGTCGGATGGGATCCCTTCATGGACGGCGCATGGGGCTTTTATCCAGGCATGGGGTACATGTTCGCCTCGGCATATCCGTGGGGATGGCTCCCATATCGCTACGGCAACTGGATGTTCGTTCCTAATTACGGCTGGATGTGGCAGCCCGGCGGCTGGAGTACTTGGACGCCCGTTCCGCACTACACCGCGAGTACCGCTGCGCCCATACATGCTCTTGTCCCGCCAACCGGAACCGTGAAGACCGTTGCCGTTGGCCATGGAGGAGTGGTAACGCCTACTCTGACTTCCTCACGTATGGTCTTGAACCGAGGCTCGGCCGGAATGGGCATCGCTCGTGGCTCACTCGGCAATCTCGGCCATCTCAATCATCAGGTCGCGAAGTCCGGATCCGCCGAAGTTCATCCGCAACCGGCATTTGCCAATACCTCTCCGGCAAGATGGGCTGCCTTTAACAATGGTGGATCTCGTGGCTCCATGGAAGGCGCCTCGGGACGAGGCTCAACGGGACGCTCCGCACCGATGGGGCATGAGTCCTCGATGGGCCACGCGCCCTCATCGGCAGGACACTCCTCGACCGGCGGCGGTCACCGCTAGACGATTCATCCGATTCAGGTAAGAAAAAAGGGCTTCACGAAATAGTGGAGCCCTTTGAATTTTTATCTCGAACGGCGCGGGTGCCCCACTTCTGGCTGGTGTTGCCAGAAGTGGGGATTTTAGTTTCTTGCTGAAACGAACTTCCGTAATCTGCGTGGAGGGACTCTTTGTTTTCCGAAACCCACAGGCACTACCCATCAGTTCGTCGCGCCCGCCGGCTGCACCTCCGCCTCCGGCGCATCAAACGCGATCGCGCTGTTGTAATCCGAATACAACGCGTGGGAATGATCCCAATCCGTAGTCATCTCATACGGGAGATGATCCTCAATCCCGATGCAGACTGTGTCGTGCTCAAACCGCGCCGTACCGCCCCTCAGCGTCACCTGCCACTCGCGGCACCGAACTCCATTCACCGTCTTCTTCGATCCTTTCTGCAGCACCCCGCGATCCAGCATGGTATAGATCTGCGGTAATACGTGGCTGTCTACGCCCTGCTTCAGAGCGTTGCAGTAAGCCTTTGCTGACTCGGTAGCTGAGTAAGTGCGTGGCTGCGCCCACGATCCGTCCTGCTGCCGTTCATACTCTGTTCCGGCCTTGAGCAGGTAATCCTGTTGGAAGTCGACCGCCGGATCGGTCGACGGATCTACGAGATGTCGCTTGAAGTGCAAAATGTCCCGGTTGCAATCCACTTCCCACAGCAAGTCCTGATGCTGCGCCTGATCCTGTCCTGCCGTCATCGTCACGCGAAAACTTTGCACGTTCCGCATCGCGTCGATCGTCGTCCGAAATTCCTTCTCGCCGTTCCCGCTCCCGACGTAGCTGAGCGCCCACGCGATAATCGCGATGCCAATCGCCAAACGCGCCGCAAGCCACACCCAATACCGGCCGCCCATAAGCACACCTCTCCCAAGCAGAGATTTGCAGCCAGATTATCCGCGGATTTTGCAGGGAAAAAGTTACGGACGTACTGATAAACCGCGTAGTGACAGCCGCCTCGGCTGTCCGCCCGGGCGAAGCCCGGCAGAGGGTTTGCTCAATCTACAGAGGCCCTATCACCG
>DATEJO010000153.1:0-31308 GCA_035277905.1 Candidatus Sulfotelmatobacter sp. | reverse complement strand
CCACCGCAGAGTGATTCAGCGTGAGATTTCCAGAGTCTTGGTCCTCAACCTTCTCTGGCACGACAACCCAGGCGGTGCTTGCGCACCGCCCAGGATAACTATGCCCTTGACAGAGCCTTCGTTCTTATCGAGGGGCACCCTAAATCCACCCGGTGCTACTCTGCGGTGGCGATTTTTATGAAAAAGATTCGGTATGGCGTTGCGATGAGTCTGGACGGGTATATTGCCGGACCGAAGGGCGAGGCGGACTGGATCGTGCATGATCCGGAGGTCAATTTTGCCGAGATATGGGCGCAATATGACATGGGCCTGATGGGGCGCGGAACATATGCGCCGGCCGTGGCGAGGCTGGGGAAGAATGCCTTTCAGGGGATGAAGGTGGTGGTTGTGTCACGGACGATGCGGCATGAGGATCATCCGGAGATCACGGTTATCAACGAATTAACGCGGGAGAGAGTTCGAGCTCTGCGGGATGAGGCAAAGAAAGATATCTGGCTGTTCGGTGGAGGCTCGCTGTTCCGATCCATGCTTGAGTTGGGCGAGGTGGATGGGATTGATGTATCCGTCATGCCGGTTGTGCTGGGCGGAGGCGTTCGATTCTTGCCGACTCCGGCGGGAGAGGCGAAGCTGACGTTAGCGAAGCACAGGACTTATAAGTCGGGCATTGTGTCGTTGAGTTATGAGGTGCTGCGGTGAGAGGGCCCCGCAAGCGCCCATTTATTTTCCGCATCAGTAAAGTTGTTAGTTGTTCCGGGATTCCGCATCGAAACCCCCACTTCTGGCAAAAGCGGCCAGAAATGGGGCACCCTTAATTCTGAGAAATTGACTCCCTTGCGTAGTAGCCTCTGCGCGCGTGCACCTGCAACTTCTTTCCGTCTTTTTGAGCAAGCACGTGGATGGTGCGGTATTCGCCGTTCGGCTGGAAGTCGGCCGGCCGGTACGCGATGAGATAGCGGCTTCGGATTACGTCCGGCAGTTTGCCGAGGTAGTTGTCGAGAGCCCGCAGGTCAGGAGGAAAGACGCTTCCTCCGCCGCTGCGCTGGCCGATTACTCTCAGGATCTGGTCAGCGTCAGTATCGAAGACCGCATTTTGCGCTGTGCTGATGGCGTAAATCGTGACTCCGGAGGCTTCGGCAACCTCAAGCGCCTGACGCAGGCTGCGGTGACTCGAGTTGTCCTCTCCATCAGTGAGGACGACGAGCACTTTCGCGACGCGGCCTTCGTCGGGATAGGCAGCGAGTTTGAAGCAGGAGTAGTAGATCGCGTCGAATAGAGATGTTCCACCTCCATCGGTGAGACTCTCGACGCCCCGGTTGAGCATCTCGGCATCGCGCGTGAAATCCTGCGCAACCTTCACATCGGTGCTGAAACCAGCGACGAAGCCGAGATCGGACTCGCCGGTGAGCACCTTACTCATAAACCGCTCGGCGGCACGCTTCTCGAACGAAAATCGCTGTTCGACGGATCCGCTGGTATCGATAAGAAGGCCGAGGCGGAGAGGCAGCTTGGATTGCGGTATGAATTGCAGAATTTTTGCGGGCGCCTTGTTGTCATCGCGAATCTGGATATCGGAGAGCGAGAGATTGTCGATCATCTTGCCGAGATGACTTACGGCAAAGAATAAGGCCGTTTCGTCAACCGCTTGGTGAATGGTGAACATTTTGTCCCAAGTAACGAAGCTCTGTGGCGGAACTTGAGGGCCCGGGTCGCGTTTCAGCTGCGAAACCGCCAGATGTGGCGCGGGTACGCAGGTATCACAGACGTGGGAATTGGAATTGTCTGAATCGTCCGGGTTGTCGAAAGTTTGTTCGTCTTTCAACTGGCCTTGCAGGTAGGGCGTGTTGGGGAAGGTGATGGTCCGAGTCGCAGTTGTGCCGGGCGCGAGCGTAATGGAAGCGGACGACGGGCCAGAGTTCTGACCTGGATGCGCCAGAGAGTCCAGGCGGTTTCGCGCGATCGGAGCCAGGGGGTTCGTAGGATCTTCCGCAAGAAACGTCTGCAGCTCGTACTTCATTGCGCTCAGGTCATGAATCGAGAGAGCTGCAGAGGCGGCGATGTAATGGATGTCGGCGTGACCCTTGTGATCGAAGGCGTGTACGCGCTGCGCGGTGCGCAGACACTCGGAGAATTTGTGATCTCCGTTTTCGGAGAAGGCCAGCGCGGTAAGGATTTTCAGGTCTCTCGGGCGGAGCGAAGCCGCTTTCTCGAGATCGGAATCGGCATTGGCAAAGTCTCTGGCCTGAATCGCGAGAAGTCCGAGATTCACAAAGGGAGTCGGGAAAGTGCTGTCCAGTTCGGAAGCGGTGAGAAATTCGCTCTTCGCTCGAGAATCGCGCTGATCGTAATAGGCCAGTCCGAGAGCGATGTGCGCCGAGACAAACTTCGGATAAATATGAATCGCCTTCTGAAAATATGAGAGCGCTTCTTTCGGCTGATGTCTCTGGAAGAAATAGGCTCCTTGCTTGAACTGATCGATCGCTTTTTTCGGAGCCTGCATGTCGAGGAACGATACGACGCCATCTTCGGCGGACTTCTGCTGGTGGATGCTGGCTTCCGTCTGCGCCGCCGAACCCCACATTTGCTGGTCGCGATAGAGGTCGGCGAAGTCGAGTTCGGCAAAATTCGAGTCGCGTCCGGCGTCAATGTATGGCAACGGCCTTTGTGCAAAGGCCGGTAAATCCAGGAACAGAAGCATGGCAACAATGCCGAGGCTTGCTATGGAAAGGACAGGGAGGCTCAGGCGTGGGCGGAAGAGAAATGAAGTCAACAACATGTCACCCTGACTCGGATCGCGGAGTCGTGCACTCCGCTTTAAATCGAGCATCCGATCAACCGGTCAGCGGAGGTCCAGCGAGTGGAAGGCCAGGCTCCCGAATGCAGAACCTTGGATGACGATTGGGCAGGAAGAGATGAGCGGAAAAGCTATAACGGCGGTGTTACTGTCGCTCACTTGCAATGCTCATAGAAAGTCGTTAGTCGTCCGTCATTGGTCGTTGGCTATTCGCACGGCTCTCGTTTCCCATGCCAGGGGTCTTTGAGTAAGGGTGCCGCTTAGAGGCCAGCCCAGTGTTGCGCCTAAATCGAGGTTATCTGGGGCGCCAGTCGACGGAGTAGACGTCGACGGTGCCTGTATCGTGGAGGATGAGCGGCTGGTCGTCGGGCGTCAACGCAAGGGCTGTTCCGTAGTGGCCGGTAGAGGCAAAGTTCTGGACGTCAGCGATTTGCTGAACCTTGCGGTCGGCAACGCGGATCCGGATGATGGCGGAGCGTCCGCTGTAGTCGAGAACGTAGACGTACTGGCCGTCATGCGACCAGTTGAGCCATCCCATGGAGCCTGAAAACAGTTCGGCCCATTTTTGCGTTTGGAGATCGAACAGGAGAAGCCGTTTCGAATCTCCGGAGAACGCAGAAATGTATCTTCCGTCGGGAGACCAACGGGGAGAATAGAGTCCCTGAGAGCCGGGAAGGTTGGAAACCTTTTTGGTCCCAAGATCCAAGACATGGATCGCTGAAGCTGGATCGTTGGATTCATTGGAGAAAATGATTTTTGTTCCATCGGGCGACCAGTTGGGATCGAGTTGTTGCGAGCGGTCGTCGAGGAGAAGTTCCGCAGGAGTTCCGCCATCGGGAGAGATCGTGTAAATGCGAGCGGGCTTGCTTCCCACTGCGAACTCAAAAAATACGATCGTCTTACCATCTGGCGACCAGCGCGGCAGAACGGGATATCGCGGAGGGAACGTCAGCTGGAGGCGATCGGTGCCGTTGACGCGGCTACGCCACAGGGCTCCATCGGGATAGGAAACGTAGGCGATCCACTGACCGTCTTTCGAGAAGGCGATGAATTCGGCTGAGAGGCCGCCGAGGGCCGGAGTAAATTGCGAGCTCTTCGTGTCGTAACCCATGAGCTGGCCGCGGTAGGTCTGGCCGATGAGGAAGATCTTCTTGCCGTCTTTACTCGGAAGCGGGGAGGAGAGCGTCATCGGACTGAAGGTGAGTTGCTCGGGCTTGGGGTCGGACTGGAAAAGTCCGGCATGGTTGGCGAGAGCCCAGAGCTGTCCTTCGGATTGGAAAATGAAGTATTTTCCGTCGGGCATCCAGCGTCCGCAGCATTCATCCGGAGGATTGTGCCAGCCGGGAAAGAGCGGATGAATATCGGAGCCGTCGATGGCGACTTCACGCTCGATCTGTTGACCGACGGTTCCGGCGGTCTCGGAGGAGTCGAATCGCAAATGACGCTGATCGGGCGACCAGGTCACGTTGAGGATGTCGCCTTGCACGCTGGCGATCTTGCGCGAGTCCGTGCCATCGGCATTGGCGATGAAGAGATCGCCGAGATTCGTGTAGGAGAGCAACTTACCGTCGGGAGACCAGTCAGCAGTCTCGGCCATGAGATTGCCAATGCGGCGTGGCGATCCACTGAGAATGGGAAGGCTCTTAAGGGGACCGCGCGGTGGCGCTCCCTGGCCGTCGACGAATAAAAGCTCGGAGCCATCGGGAGAAAGATCGACCGGAACCATGTCGCTGGAGTTCATTGTGGCGATCTGCTTGGGGTCTCCGCCGGAGACCGACATTTCGGCGACGCTGTGCTGGGCAAAGCTGGCCGAGCGAGTGGCACCAATGCCGAGATAGAGACGAGCGCCGTCGGTTCCGATCAAGGATTTGGGCTGACCGTCGTGGGTGAGTTGAACGTAGTTGCCGACAGTGGGCTCTGGCGGAGGCTGCATCAGGATGTAGCCGACCACAACGATGGCGAGCAACGCCACACAGACAGCCGCGATCGCCCAGAGAAAACGCGGGCGCTTCTTTTCCTCTGGAACGATGGGATGAGCGCCGCTGGGCGCAGCAAGGGCGGGATCGAGCAGAGCCTCGAGTGCAAAGGCAAGATCCGATGCGGATTGAAATCGCAGCGCAGGATCCTTTTCAAGGCAGCGGCGGATGACGCGCTCCAATGCCGCGGGAGTATCGGGCGATAGCTGCGAAAAGGATGGAAGTTCTTCGTTAAGGATTGCGCTGATCGTGTCAGCTGAGGTGGGCTTGCCGAAGCTCTGTTTCCCGGTGACGAGTTCGTAGAGGATTGAGCCGAGGGCGAAAATGTCGGAGCGTTGATCGATGTGCAGACCGCGAATCTGCTCGGGAGCCATGTATCCGACAGTTCCCAAAGCCATACCGGGAAGTGTGATGGTGGCGGCGACGCTGGCGATGGTCTGCTTGGGCTGAATCAGCTTGGCGAGACCGAAGTCGAGAATCTTGATGCGTCCGTCTTTGGTGACGAAAAGATTGTCGGGCTTGAGATCGCGGTGAATGATGCCCTTGGCGTGGGCGGCAGCAAGACCGTTGGCGATCTGCGCTCCGTAGTCGATTACTTTGCGCAGGGACAAAGGGCCGCGGCGAATCGTCTCGGTGAGCGTTTTGCCTTCAAGAAGTTCCGAGACCAGGTAGGGCATGTTGAGATAAGTGCCCATCTGGTAGACGGCGAGAATGTTGGGATGATTGAGTGCGGCGGCTGCTTTGGCTTCCTGCTCGAAACGGATCAGACGCTCGGGATCGAGCGAGGCAAGGTCAGGAAGGACCTTGATGGCGACATCGCGTTCGAGGCGCGGGTCGCGGGCGCGATAGACCTCGCCCATGCTTCCCGCTCCAAGAGGCGACAGAATTTCATATTGTCCAATCTTGGTTCCGGGGGCCAGGGGCATGCGTGCGCAATTATAGTCAGTCATCAGGCGACAGTCATCCGTTGTCAGTCGCTGGTCGTTCGTCGTTAGTCGCTGGCCTTTCCACGCCGGCTCTGAAATGACCGAAGGAGTGCTGCGGCTTGGGAGCGCCGACAGCCCGTATAATCAGCTTTGGTCTTTTTATGATTCAGACATTATTTGGCAGTCTTGAGGAAGAGAAGAAAACTGGCTTTCTCGACCGCATGAAGCAGGCGGTCACGCGGACGCGCGAGAATCTGGCCGAGCGCATCGACCAGGTCGTGGCGTTCACGAAGGAGATCGACCGGAATACCCTGGACGATCTGGAAGCGACGCTGATCGGCGCGGACTTGGGCTCGACAACTACGCAGGAAGTGCTGGGAAAGCTGCGCGAGAAGGCCGACCGGAAGCAGATCAGGAACGTGGAGGAACTGAAGCGGCTGCTGAAGGAAGAGCTGCTGGCGATCCTGAACGCGGCGAATGCGAGGCCGGTGAACAAGGTGGAGGGGTCGCCGGAGGTCATTCTGGTGGTTGGGGTAAACGGCACGGGCAAGACGACCACGATCGGGAAATTGTCGCAGGTGTTCCGGTCGCAAGGGAAGAATGTGCTGCTGTGCGCGGCCGACACGTTTCGCGCGGCGGCCATTGAGCAGTTGGAAATCTGGGGCCAGCGTACCGGGACGGAAGTCATCAAGACGAAGGCGGGAGGAGATCCCGCGGCCGTGTTGTTCGATGCGTTGCAGGCGGCGGTGGCGCGAAAGACGGATTATGTGGTGGTCGATACGGCGGGGCGGCTGCACACGAAGACGAGCTTGATGGCGGAACTCGAGAAGATGCGGCGGACGGCGCAGAGGATTGTGCCGGGGGCTCCGCATGAGACGCTGCTGGTGATGGATGCGACCACGGGGCAGAATGGGTTGCAGCAGGCGCGGCTGTTCACGCAATCGGCGGGCGTGACGGGAATTGTGCTGACGAAGTTGGATGGGACGGCCAAGGGCGGAGTCGTGGTGGCGATCTGCCGCGAACTGGGCCTTCCCGTGCGGTATGTGGGAGTCGGCGAGAAGGCGGGGGATTTGCTGCCGTTCGATCCGAAGGAGTTTGTGGATTCGTTGTTCGAGTAAAACCTAATGCTTTAACCACAAAGGACACGAAGTAGCACGAAGGAAAAGACTCGGTCCCGTGTTCTACCAGGAGCTTTATGGATACGGAGAAAAAAGGTTCGCGATTTGCGGCTGCGCTGGAATTCTTGAAAAGGCTGTTGCGGAAGAAGCCGGCGGCGCCCGGAGATCCGTATGCTTACGTGATGGCTCCGGTAGGGCGCGGGCCGAAGGGGCGCAGCGGTGCTGCCGTGGCGGAGATTGAGGACGATTCCTTTCGGAGCTTTCCGCCTCGACGGTAATGACTTTCCGCGACTAGTGTGACTCGCGAAACATACGGTCCCCTCACTCCGCTTGCCACTCCTTCCGAATGGCAAGCTCCGGTCGTGATGACAAAGTATTCCTGCTATACGCACTGCGGCACTGAATATCGTGCTTGTCCATGATAGATTCACTCCGTAATGTCTGGTCATTCTGCTGACGAACAATTTCTGCATCGTGCGATTGAGCTAGCCTACGAGGGGATCGGGCTGGCCTTGCCGAATCCCTATGTTGGGGCGGTGATCGTCGATCCGCGTGGCGAAGTTGTCGGTACGGGAACGTACACATACGCAGGCGTGAAACATGCCGAAATTCTTGCACTCGAGCAGGCCGGTGAGCGGGCGCGAGGCGGGACCCTATATATCAATCTGGAGCCGCATGCGCATCAGGGGAAGACCGCGCCGTGCACGGATGCGCTGATTGCCGCAGGGATTCATCGCGTGGTGGCGTCGATGGCGGATCCGAATCCGAAGGTGAGCGGGCGCGGGTTTGCGCAGCTGCGCGAAGCGGGCATGCATGTGGAAGTGGGGGGACTGGAAGATCAGGCGCGGAAATTGAATGAGGCGTTCGCGAAATATATTCGGCAGGGAACTCCGCTGGTGACGCTGAAGGCGGCGATGACGCTGGATGGAAAGATTGCGCCTCCTCCGGCAGAGGCGATTGAGAAGGCGGAGGGGATTCCGGCGGGAGGATGGATTACGAGCGAGATAGCGAGGGCGCACGTGCAGCAGTTGCGGCATCAGCATGACGCGCTGCTGGTGGGAGCGGGAACGATTCTGGCGGATAACCCGCTGTTGACGGATAGAAGCGGCAAGGCGAGAAGGCGTCCGCTGCTGCGGGTGATTCTGGATTCACGGCTGCGATTGCCGCTCGATTCGCGCATCGTGGAGGATGCGGCGGCACGGGGAAAAGAAGACGTGCTGGTATTTTGCGCGTCGGCGGATGAGAAAAAACGAGCGGCGCTCGAACAGCGCAGAGTACGGGTGGAACAAGTTTCGGCATTTGAGCCGGACGGTAAGCCGAATCTTCCGGCGATTTTGCGGCGGCTGGGCGAGCTCGAGATCACGAGCGTGATGATTGAAGGCGGAGCGGCGGTGAATTGGGCGGCGCTGGCCGCGGGCGTCGTGGATAAGGTTTTTCTGTATTACGCTCCGAAAATTCTGGCAGGGACGGGATCGATCCCGTTTGCGGCGGGAGCGGGATTCCGACAGATGAGTGATGCGGTGCAGATACGGAATATACGTCTGCATCGGTTTGGGGAGGATTTTGCGGTGGAGGGGTATGTGGGAAGCAGGGGCTAGAGGCTAGGGACTCGGGGCTCGGGGCTAGGAGTTGGCGTTAGTTTCCTGGTGATTTGCTGCTAGTCTCTAGCCCCTGATCCCTGGTCCCTTTTTGTAGAATGTTGTGTTTCATTCGGAGGTCATCATGTTTACTGGAATTGTCGAGGAAGTTGGGCGGATTACGAAAATTGAACAGCGCGGGGAGAATCGGCGGATCACGATTGCGGCGGAGAATGCTCCGAAGGAATTGGGTACCGGACACAGCGTTGCGGTGAGCGGAGTTTGCTTGACGGCACTGGACATCAGGCCGGGATCATTTTGCGCGGACTTGGCGCCGGAGACCTGGGTGCGGACTTCGTTTTCGCGAATCCATGAAGGGGCACTGGTGAATCTCGAACTTCCAATGAAAGCCGATGGACGATTCGGCGGACATATTGTGCAAGGGCACGTCGACGGCGTTGGGAAGCTGATCGCGTTCGACCGGATTGAAGATTCCGAGAACTGGTGGCTGCATATTGAGCTGCCGTCCGACGTGGAAAAGTACACCGTCTACAAGGGATCGATTTGTATTGAGGGGATCAGCCTGACGGTGGCGAAACTGGAGAAGAACCGGTGCACGATCGCGATTATTCCGCACACGGTGGAGATGACGAATCTGCATTCGCTGAAGCCGGGGGATCCGGTGAATCTGGAGGCGGACCTGATCGCAAAATATGTGGAGAAGATGATGAAGGGCGATCCGGGGAGTTCGTTCACGATCGAGGAGTTGGTGGCGGAAGGATTTTAAGAGCAGTACCCAGTACTCGGCACTCAGTACTCAGTTTTAGCGCCGCTCGCGACTCTACGCCTCGAGTTTCAGTTCGTCTAGTTCGAGGAATTCCTGGATGATGGGATGAGGATCTTTTTCCATTTCCGCATACGGGCCGAAGAAGATGGCTTTGGCTTCGTAAAGGAATACGACGCGGTCGGCAAGTTTCTTAGCCAGGCGCATATCGTGGGTGACGACGATGCTGGTCAGGTTCAGCTGAATCTTCAGGCGCTTGATGAGGTCGCCGAGTAGTTGCGCCATCAGAGGATCGACCATCGTAGTGGGCTCGTCGTAGAGGACGCATTCGGGGCGGGCGGCGAGGGCGCGCGCGATCGCGACGGAGCGCTTCATTCCGGTGGAGAGGTCCGAGGGTAGAAGGTCCCGCATTTCCTGAACGCCGACCATTTCGAGCAGGCCATCGACGATCTGATAAATCTGCTCTTCGCTTAGTTCCTGAGTTTCGCGCAGAGGGAAGGCGATGTTTTCGCCGACGCTGAGCGAGTCGAAGAGGGCTCCGTTCTGAAAGACCATGGTGACTTTCTTGCGTATGAGTTCGAGTTGGTCTTCGTTGTAATCGGTGATGTCCTCGCCCGCGACGATGACGCGGCCGGAGTCGGGCTTGAGGAATCCCATGATGTGGTGGAGGGAGACGGACTTGCCAACGCCGCTGCGTCCGAGTATGCAGACAGTTTCGGCGGGAAGCACGTTGAAGCTGACGTGCTCGAGGACGACATTGTCCCCGAAGGCCTTGGAGACGTCGCGGAACTCGATGTAGGGCGCCGGATTTTGTTCGTCTGGCATGACCGGTTTCTTCACATTATCAAATTCCGGCGCGGCGTTGATGTTCCACCTGCGGTTTATTGCTTCCGGTGTAACTCCCTGATTATCAGTTATCAGTAAGTAATCCTTCAGAATTCTGTTGAGATTCGGCCGGAACGAAACGGACTCTCTCCTCCGCATAAGCTTCGGTTTTGCGGAACTCAATGTTCGGATCGAATTGCCGGGAAGGAGCGTACGTGAATGAATTGTGGCACGCCGAAGGACCTCGACACCGAACTGCCAAGGGCAAGCCGCGTTCATCCGCGCGTTACAACGCAGTACTTAGTTGCATAGGAGCACGAGTAAGGTTGTTCAATCGGATTAGGGAAAAGTCTTAGTACAAAAACGTTTTTCTTTCTTGACAACGGGTTAAGAACGGCGGTACATACCATAGCACCCGCTCCTATCCGCTTACCGTGTTTTTGTCACCCACCTGAGGAAGTAATTCCCGGAGGCCCAAGATGAAGATCCTCCCTTTCCATTTTTCCGATTTCTTTCAGCGAGCTTCAGCCTGGCGCGCGTTGCTGTGCGCCGGCGTGTGTATTTTGTTGTTCGGAGTGGCCGCAGTCGCGCAGGAAGCGA
Organism: Candidatus Sulfotelmatobacter sp.; assembly: GCA_035277905.1. GTDB lineage: Bacteria > Acidobacteriota > Terriglobia > Terriglobales > Acidobacteriaceae > Sulfotelmatobacter. The sequence goes on along the minus strand of DATEJO010000153.1, from coordinate 20,711 downwards.
CAATTCTGGGCACGGTTACCGATCCGAGCGGGGCCACGATTCCGAATGCGGCTATCAAGATTACTAATAACGAGACTGGCATCAGTACGACCGTGAATACCGCAAGCAACGGGCAGTACATTGCTCCCGACCTTCACATCGGCAACTACACCGTCCGCGTGGACGCGACCGGATTCAAGGCCGGTGTGCGCCAAGGGATCGTGTTGCAGGTAGGGGCGCGCGAGAGAGTCGACTTCACGATGGAGATCGGAAACACGGCGCAGACAGTGACCGTGGAAGCGCATCCGGTGGCGGTGCAGACCGACACGGGCGAGATCAGCAACGTGATCACGGCGAACCAGGTCAGCAATCTTCCGACGAACGGACGGAGCATGTACACGCTGTATGCCCTGGCGCCGGGAGCAGCGAGCATTCAGGGAGATTTCATACAGCCGACCGCGGTAAGCGGCGACAACAACGTCAGCGTCAACGGACAGCGTCCGGGGCACAATCTGCAGTTGCTCGATGGCGGCGAAAACCTGGATCGCGGCGGCAGCCAGGGAAGTGTCGCTCCGTCGATGGAATCGATCGCAGAGTTCCGCATGGATACTTCGAATTACAGCGCCGAATTCGGCATGAACGGCGCGTCCACGGTGACGCAGGTGATCAAGTCCGGAACGAAGGACCTTCACGCGAGCGCTTGGTGGTTTGGGCGAAACGATGCGCTGGATGCGAGAAATTATTTCAATCCGTATCCGAATCCGGTTGCCGAACTACGGTACAACCTGTACGGATTCAACGCAGGCGGACCAATCGATTTCTGGAAGAAAGAGCACAAGACGTTCTTCTTTTACAACATGGAGTGGCGCAGCCTGATTGTTGGGCAATTATTGAATCAGACGGTGCCGCTTGCGAGCGAGTATCCGGATGCTGGGGGACCTGGTACTGGAGCAGTAATACCGACATCGTTGCCGAGCGCCACTGGATCGCCGACGCCGAACATTATCACGGTGCCGATGGGGGTTGCCGGATTCGGGGCGAACTGTCCGGCATCGGTGAGAGCGACTCTTGTCCCGGGCGCTCCATTCCCGGCGAATACGATTCCTGATTGCCTGATCGATTCCAACGCGCGATTAGCGTTGACGGCGGGTGGCAAGTACGGCGGGATTTTCCCGTTGCCGACGACCAGCACCGGGCAGTTCATTGGCGGAAACAATACGCCGACAAAGGTGCGGGAAGAGATCGTTCGCATCGATCATCAGTTCAATAACAAATTCTCGATCTTCGGGCACTGGATTTCGGAGCAGATTTCGCAGCAGTATGGAACCACTCAGTGGAGCGGCGACAACGTCCCGTCGATCTCGGATACGTTCGGCAATCCGGCGTACAGCGCGGTGGTGCACCTGACGCACACGATCAGTCCAACATTGCTGAACGAAGTTGCCTTCAACTACGACGGAAACCGGATTCACATCACTCCGCTGGGTCTGGTATCTGCGCCGAGTAAATTCACCTTCAACCGGCTCTTTACGGGGCCGAACCTCGACAACCGGCTTCCATCAGTCAATCTGAGTGGTGCGACCGGATCGCAATACACGTCGAACTGGACTCCCTGGAATAATGCTGCGAACGATTATCAAATACGCGATGATCTCTCGTGGCAGAAGGGAGCGCATCAGCTGAAGTTCGGTTTTGGCTGGATGCTCTACACGAAGTCGCAATCGTACTTCGCGAACACGCAAGGGAACTTCACGTTCAATGGATCGTTCACCGGATATGACTATGCCGACTTCCTGCTGGGCGATGCGCAGCAGTACACGGAAGACGCGGTGCAGGCGACCGGGCAATGGAACAATGTTTCCTATGACGCGTATGTGCAGGACAACTGGCGGGCGACGAACCGACTGACGCTGAATCTCGGACTGCGCTGGGACGGAATGCCGCACACGTACGAGGCGAACCATCAGTCGTCGAATTTCTATCCCAATCTCTATAATCCTGCGGCGACGGCGACCTTCGACACCGCGGGAAATATTTGCAGCGGGCCGACGGATCCGGGATGCACTGGGCCAAGTCCGGGGCTAGGAACGAGTCCAAATCCGATTCTTGCCGGGCTGCTGTTCTACGAGAACGGAATCGGGATCGGCGGAGTGAATGGCGTTCCAAAGGGCCTGGTCAACAATTCGTGGAACAACTTTGGTCCGCGGATTGGGCTTGCGTACGATGTCTTCGGAACAGGGAAGACGGTCGTGCGTGCTGGATTCGGAATTATGTTCGACCGCATCCAGGGAAACGACATGTACAACGGCGCGACGAATACGCCTTTCGATGCGAGTCCGACACTGCATAATGTGTCGTTTTCGAATCCGGGACTCAGCCTCACGGCGGGAACGACGATCAGCGCGGCGAACTTGCCGATCCTTCCGGTGAACATTACCGGCATTCAATCGCAGAATTACAAGTTGCCGACGACATACCAATTCAGCGCCGGGATGGAGCAGGCGCTGGGCAAGCGGCTGGTATTTGGAGCCTCGTATGTTGGAGCGCAGGACCGGCACGAGGATTACTACCAGCAGATCAATCTGCCGCCAATTGCTTCTCTGCCGGGGCTGGTCGCGTCGGGCGGAGCGGGGATCAACCAACTCTACAACTACGCGGGATTCGGGGCGATGCGCCTCGCCTTCAATGGAGAGAACAGTCACTACAACTCACTTCAACTCGATCTGCACGGAAACGTCAGGCAGGATTTGCAAGTGCAGGTGGGGTACACGTTGGAGCGCGCGATCGATCCGAACGTTGGAGGAACAGGCAATGGAGGCGACCTGAATAACATCACGAATCCGTACGCGGGATGGCGGTTCGATATTGGACCGTCGGCTTACGACCGGACGAATGTGTTCTTTACGAATTTCGTGTATCAGCTGCCATTTTTTGCGGAACGCGCAGAATCGGTTCCTGAAGACGGCAGTCGGAGGCTGGCAGCTTTCGGGAATCATCACGGCGGAGAGCGGCGCGCCTATTAATTTAGGCGTGAGCGGAAACAACGTGGCGAGCGTGATTCAGTTTGCCGCGGGAAATCGTCCGAACGTGAATGGTCCAATTACGTATCCGAAAACGGTGGCATCGTGGTTCAACCCCGGAGTATTCTCAGCCCCGGTACCGGGCGCGTGGGGCAATCTTGGGTTCGATGCCTTGCGGGGGCCGGGCCGGGATGATTGGAATCTGTCGCTGTTCAAGAGTTTTGTGATCAGCGAGCGGCGCGGAAGCCGGTTTGAACTGCGGGCCGATGCGTTCAACACCTGGAACCATACGCAATTCAAAGGCGATGCCAATAATGGCGGAATCAGCCTGAATTATGGCTCGTCGAACTTTGGAGCCGTGACGGCTGCGTACGATCCGAGGGAATTTCAACTGGGAGCGAGTTTGTATTTCTAGTTGACTCGACTGTAAGGGCGGAATTGGCCGAGGCGACGCGCGATGGCTGCCAGCTTGGGATGGCGGCAATCGCGGGAGACCTCGGCCGATTCTGTTTCCGGCGAGTTCAGAGGGACTTCACGTATTCAAACAAGGGCATGCCGAAGAAGTCGTGGATGACACCGGACGCGGAGTATCCGTGATTCACGTAGAAGCGGATTGCGCGCTGAAGTGGGCGCGTCGTGTCGAGCGTGATGCGCTTGCAGGCGTTCTCGTGGAGGTAATCTTCAGCGGAGTTCAGTAATGCAGGAGCGATTCCCGAGCCTTGCCATGTTGCCAAAATAGCCATGCCACGCAGGTGGCCTTCATCGCCGCTGATTTTGCATCCGATGGTTCCGACGACGTCAACGCCAGAAACCGCAACGAATACGCACATTTCGCCCAATCGCTGCTGGATGGATTCGGGACTGAGAATTGTGTCGGCAAAAGCTTCGGCCGAGTACTGCTCGCGATACGGAGCGAAGGCTGTGGCGAGGCAAGCGAGGATTGCCGGGGCATCGTGTGGAGTGGCTCGGCGGATAGTGAACGGTTTTTCTTCGGCTCGAGAATCAGTATTCATCATTCATGTGCGGCGGCGAGATCTTGCGGGGTGTTGAGGTTGCGAAACACTTGCGGGGAGAAGCCGGCGGATTGCAGTTCTTCCTCGCTGATAGCGCGAACGGGAGTCCTTTGGAATAGTACGTCGATTTTGTAATGGCCGGCTCGCAGAGCTTCTTCGGCGAGATCGGCGAAGGAGCGGCGATAGACGGCGGAGAGCGGCTGCCATCCGTGAGAGGTGCGCGGGACGATTGCGGCTGCGACGGGAAAGGCTTCCGCCTGGGTCGTTAGAAATTGCAGTAGGGCGGGAGGGATAAAGGGTAGATCGACGGCGAGCATCAGATTCAGATCGGTGCCGGAAGAGCGGAGGGCGGCGTGAATTCCGGCCAGCGGTCCGCAGCCGGGGAAGACGTCGGCGATGACTGGGGCGAAGGGGGAGAATTTGGCTGGATCACCGACGATGTGGACATTGGGAGTAACGGAGCGTGCGGTGCCAAGGACTCGTTGCAACAGGGTGCGTCCGTTGAGGGCGACGAAGGCTTTGTCGGCACCCATGCGCGTGCTCTGGCCGCCGGCGAGGATGAAGGCGGACACTGGGCGGCCGGAAGACATGGCCGGATCATACACTGGGAATGGATGCCGCTGAAAAGGGGGATCGATGAGGGTGCAGCTTCTCTTTGCGAGCGCTGTTGGCGCGACGCTGTTTGCGATGACGGTGATGCAGAGCCAGACGAAACGATCTGCTCCTGTTCAAGAGAACGCGAAGCAGGAATTGCTTGACGTCGAAAATCGTTGGCTGCATGCGGAGGATAATCCGGATGTGCAGGAGGAGATTCTCGCTCCGGATTTCGTGCATGTGTTCCCCAGCGGCATGATCACGAAAGAGGAGCAGATTGATTATTTGCGCAAGCATCCCGAGCAAGGTAAGACCGAGCCGAAACATTTTGAGGATCTGCGGGTGCGGCTCTATGGAAACGTCGGCATTGTAAACGGAGCGGTTGTGCGAGGTGAAGGAGCGACGATGCGCCGGACTTTGTTTACCGATGTGTTTGTGCGTAGGGAGGGAAGGTGGCAGGCAGTGAATGCACAAGAACTGACGGAGAAATCAGGCCGGTGAGTGTGATCAAGAAGCTGGTGCGGCGAACGCTGGTGTACGAACTGCTGCCATGGCAATAGATCTCGACCCCACGCGGTAAGTGCTTCCATCTAGGTCGTTTATGAGCACGGGCTCGCGGGAGATGCACGAAAGTAACCTATTCAAATGGGGACCTTCGAGCGATGATGGGGTGCGTCCTAAGGTTCGACCGGGAATCGTAAACAATGCCGCAGAAATTCATGGATGTGCTTATGCTTGGGCGCTGCTCCCACGAGTTCTCCTGGCCACGCCGAGGCGCGGATGGCGACTACTACCAGGTATGTCTGCTGTGCGCCGCGGAATACAAGTATGACTGGACGACCATGCGCCGTACGGAGCGTGTGGAGCGGAAGGCAGAGACGGGGATCCGGCGCAGCCATGCGCGCGAGAAACGTCCGTCGTGGGTGCCACGCGCACGCCGGTTGAAACTCGATATCCCGCTTCGCTACCGCGTGAACAAGACCAGCACGTGGTACGAAGGCATCATTGAGAACATCAGCCAGAGCGGTGTGCTATTCAGCGGTCCGCAGCCGTTGCCGGTGAATGCGTTGGTAGAGATGGTTTTCGAGATGCCGGAAGAAATATCAGGGCAGAAGAACAGCAACGTCGTCTGCCAAGGGCGCGTGATGAGGGCCAAGGACGAGGCCAAGGAAGAGCAGTCCACGGCGGCGCTGGCGGCTTCAATCGTCGACTATAAGTTCATCCACTAAGTTCAAATATCCAGACACGTTGTCTACTGAGGATCGTGCGCGGTGGCACGGGCTCGCTCGGCTTAGCCGTCGCTCGGACAGCCGAAGCGGCTGTCCCCACATAACCACGGGCGGGGGCGGCGGTCGCCACGAAGCTCACTGATTTACATCTGCAGGAAAGCTGGGAAGCATCTAAACTTATCCAGAGGGGTCGTTCCTCCCCTTTTTCCGTATTCAGGAGTGGAGTTATGAAAAAGACATACGCAGGTGTGTATTCCCTCATTCTTGCAGCGATTCTGGTCGTGGGCGTGGGTTGTGCGAAGAAACTGGACGACGCGAAAATGTCGAGCGACATCCAGAGCAAGTTCAGTCAGGATTCCGGATTATCCACAAAGCAGTTAACGGTGCAAGCGAATAACGGAGTAGTGACTTTATCGGGGACGGTCGATAACGACGCGCAGCGGGACGCGGCCGCCAAGCAGGCGGCATCGGAGCCCGGCGTCAAGATGGTGATCAACAACCTGCAGGTTGGCGATGCATCGGCTGCCGCAGCAACTGCGTCGCAGCCCGCGACTGAAGCTGCGAACAACCCTCCGGCGGCGAAGCCGGACCCCGGAATGGATTCGAAGCCGGATACGAATGCAAAGCCGCAGAAGTCGCACCATGAGCGGACAAAGTCATCGCACAAGCGAGATCAGCAATCTGATAACGAGCAGGCTTCGAGTGATCAGATGGCGGCGAACAATCCGCCGGCAAATTCTGCCCCAGACCCGGCTCCGGCTCCTACTCCTGCGGACAATGCAACGCCAGTTCCTCCACCGGCGCCTGCACTGAGGCAGCTGATCATTGATCAGGGAACACAATTGAGCGTGAGGTTGATCGATCCGATCGACAGCGAAAAGAATCAGGTGGGAGATACGTTTCACGCGACACTGAACGCTCCGCTAACTTCGGATGGAGAACAGGCGGTCCCAGCAGGAGTGGAAGTTACTGGCCATTTGGTGGACGTGAAAAGCGCAGGCAAGTTCGCGGGTCAATCCGTGGTCGTGCTGCAACTTGATAGTCTCAAAGCCGGAGGAAAGACATACGGATTACAAACGGACCAGTACCGTAAGGAAGGAAAGTCGCGCGGAAAGAATACAGCCGAGAAAGTAGGCGGCGGCGCAATCATCGGCGGAATTATTGGCGCGATCGCAGGCGGTGGCAAGGGAGCAGCGATTGGATCGGCAGCGGGTGCAGGAGTTGGCGCGGGAGCGCAGGCCGCGTCGAAGTCGCAGCAGATCAAGCTTCCGTCGGAAACGGTTTTGAATTTCACCTTGCAGGCTCCGATCACCGTGGTGCAGGCGCCAGGTTCCGATGCTGGGAGGCAAAGGTTGAGCGAGTCGCAGTAGCATTGCTTGCCGGTTGGGCTACTGATAAGAGATCGCTCGCCTCGCCTGAAGAGCGGCTCCGTTTCATTACATAACGACGTTGGATGACGCTCGCCGTGGTGGGACGAGGAATTTGAGTCGATGCGGGTAGAGACGCAACAGGTTGCGTCTCTGCGATAAGCCTGTTGGAAATTTGAGTTATACTGCTTTCCCCCGCGTTTTCCGTCGTTATGGGTGAGCGATTCACGCTCGACGTTGACTCCTTCCAGAGATTGCTGGCCGCGGCTTGGGTGCTGCAGTGCCAAAGTGATCGCAAAACGTCGGATGAGATCCGTGCAGTCGACAGCGCTGTGTTGCTTCAGCGAAAAGTAAATTGGATCCCTGCGAACTTTCCCATTCCTTCCCACATTTTTGAAGTTGATATGAAGTTGAGCCAATCGGAAGTGCCGAATGCCGGTACGGGATCGCGCCCTGAACCGAGTGCTGGCCAAGCGGCGCCGATTCCATTCGAGACTCAGAATTCACTGATCGGTGCAGCCCCAGTTTTGCGGCCGAAGCCGGCGGCATCGGTTTCCTTGCAGCCGGAGGTGAGCGGGACGCTGGCTCTGGCACCAGAGCAGCATGATGTTGCGGAGACGAGCGCGATTCCGTTTCTGCTTGATGAATTAGAGGAAGAAAGTGTCTGGGAAAGAGTCGAGCGGACAATCAGCGGTGCGGTTCGGCGGTCACTGGGTATCGCGGCTGAGTGGCGAGAGAGGTGGCGATCAAAACTGCACGTGAAGGTGATCATCCGCGGGCGGACGAGGGACCATCTGGCTCGTTATGCGGCCCCGGTATTCGCGCTGCTGGTCGTGGGCGTGATGTTGACACCACAGATATCCCGCCGGGTGGGATGGTTGCGATCAGTGAGAGCAGCGGCGCATTTGTCTGGAAACGTGATTGGAGCAGGAGGAGCAGGGCCGGCGCTGGAGACGAGCCATCTCCGGGTGACCGATGCTGTGGAAGTCGCGGCTCTTAATCAGATGAGCCGGTACGAAGTGCGAAGCATGCGGCGGCAAGCGCAGTTCGGGGATGATGCGGCCGCCCTCACGCTGGGGATGGCCTACGAAACTGGGCACGGTGTTTCGCAAAACTGTGAAGAGGCAGCGCGGTGGGTGGAACTCGCCGCTCTGGATGGGAATGCTGCTGCGCAATACAATCTTGGGCTGCGATATCGCAGCGGAGACGGAGTCCGCGAAGATCATGCCGAAGCCAGGAAGTGGCTGGAGGCGGCATCGCGGCAGGGATATGCTCGCGCTTCGCTGATTTTGCAGAGTTCTGGGTTCTGAATCTTCATTCCTCTTCGCGCACACTCTGCGCTGGATTGTTCGCGCATCTTTCATTTTTGTGCCCATGTAGGCTCACGAACAAAAGAGTCCCTCTACTCTACATTGTCTTCTGCTTCGCGAAAGGCAATACTCCTGTTGGGATGACAATGGGGATTACTGCGCGGTGAGGAAGATTGGTTTGTAGCCGACCAGAACCGTCTTGCCGGTGAGCGCGGTCTTAGTGTCCGTCAGATCGGTCTGATACTTATAAGTCGACGGATAGGTGTAATTCGAGTAGGTGCAGACGCCGTTGCTGCACGATTGCGCGGTGTCCCAGACAAGCTGGCCATCGTCGACGTTGCAGGTGTACACGGTGCCGCTCGTCGTGCAAGCGCTGATCGAGTGTCCGATGAGCCAGCCGGCGACCGTGTCATAGGCAGTGCCACCGAGATTTCCTTGCATTCCGACGGGAGGATTGTCGTCCCAGGAGTAGAGATATTGGCGTGGCAGGCCGACGCTGGCGCGGAGAATCAGTTCGCGCGCGGCGTATCCAGCAAGTTCGTCAGGGTCGCTGAAATTTTCGTCGGCCTTGATGCCGTGTTCGCTATCCCAAAGCGGACGGCTGGACAAATTGTTCGCGGCGACGTCGGCGACGATGTTGGAGTAGGTTCCGAGAAAAGCCTCAGGCGTGAGATTGAGCGAGCCATTGCCACGCATGTGCATGTTGACGATGTCGAAGGTTGGGGCGCCACCCGCGGCGATGTATTCATCGAACCATGTATTCAGCGACCAGACGTGACCGGAAGGGCTGAGGATTCGCGCGTTGGGATCGATGGAACGGATGATGGCCGCCGCGTCTTTATTCATGCGAACCATCTGCGCTTGTGTTCCAGCGAAGTAGCAAGAGCAGTCGGGCTCATTCCAGAGTTCGTAATAAGAGATCTCGCCTTTGTAGCGGGTGGCGAGCGCAGTGACGAAGTTTGAGAAGTCGGCATCGGTTCCGGTGCCATCGGCGTTGACATCGTTTGGCGGCGAGCAACTATAAGCCGAGGGTTCGAGGCAATGGATGTTTCCCTTCGGAATCGTGCCGGCGTAATCGGGAGTGTCGCCGAAGGTGTACAGAATGTCCGCGTGCAGAGACTGCGCCATGCTGATGTAGCTGTCGAGGAGCGTCCAACTGTAAGTGCCGGAGGCGGTGTTGATCTGTCCCCACTTCACTTCGTCGTCCCATAGACGAATCGCGCCGAGAGAGGCGACGTGGCCGAGTCCGTCGGTGGGCGGCCAGGTGGTGAAGAAGTTGAAGCTGGCGCCAAAGAAGGTTTCCTGAATCCCCGTCGTGCTCGATGTCGTGCAGGTGACCTGCACGGTGGTGACGTTGGCGGTAGCGGTTCCTGTGCTGTTTGCGACCGAGCAAGATTGCGAGGTGGGCTGCGTTTTCACGGTGACGCTGTAGCTTCTGCCAGCAGCGACGGGAGTGGCGAATGTGAAAGACCCATTCGTCGTGAGCGTGAGATTGTCGGTGTCGTTGTCCTGAAGAACGACTGAGCCGCTGAGGCCGGAGATTGTTCCGCCGATTGTGTAGCTGATGGTGCTGCACGCGATGCTGACTGTGTTTACGTTGGGATTGGCGATTCCGGAGGCATTCGAAACAGAGCAGGTTTGAGAGGGATTGGACGGTTCCGTTTTCACCGTTACGTCGTAGTTGTTGCCCGCTTGAATTGCAGTGGCGAAGGTGAACGAGGTTGCGCCCGCAGCGACGGTGAGATTGTCGCCGCCATTATCTTCAAGGACGAGGCCGGAGCCGGAGAGTCCGGAGATTGTGCCACCGATCGTATAAGAGGAAAGTGTGGTTGTGGTGCAGGTCACATGAACTGAGGTGACGTTTGCGCTGGCGGTTCCGGCGCCGTTGGAAACGGCACAACTCTGCGAAGGATTCGATGGTTGCGTCAGTACGGTGACGTTGTACGTGCTTCCGGCGTTGAGGGCTGTCGAAAACGTAAAAGGTCCGTTGCCGCTGATCGACAAGTTGCTGGAGCTGTTATTTTGCAGGACGAGGCCACTGCCGGAAAGACCCGAGACAGAGCCGCCGATGGTATAGGTCGGCGGAGGCGGCGAAAGAATTTTTCCGGTTCCAGTTCCGCCGCTGCAGGACAGTAAAGACATTGCCGCGAACACTGTGAGCGCAAGAGCAGTGGTCTTCGTGCCGCGCGTCATCCGGCGAGCTCCACACTTGCGATCGCAACAGCGACGCGCGCAAAGTCCTGATTTCGCAAGCGGTCCATGGTCTTGGGAATCTATGACATGGACTGAGCGTGGTCAAGAATGAAAGGATTTGCAACCCCTTGCTAAATCGGTCCGCAGCTGCAGTTTGCACGAAATCTGCAAGAACTGGCGAGAGAGTCCTTGCACAACCGTAACCACCGCGGAGAAGAGAAACGGCATCAAAATGGGATCATGCCGAACCGCCGGAGAATTGCGATCGCTGCAGTACTATGCGCGATGGTTTGTTCGGTTGCGGCGGGCCAGGATCAGGCGCAGGAGTCTGCGAAGGTCCCCCGAAAAGAGGCGAAACATCATCGAAGAAGTGAGCGGACGCTCGATACCGATGAGCGGTTGGCAGTGCTGGCGGCTGCACTCGATTCGAAAATCCCGCGATATTCGGAGAGCGACTGTTCCCATCTGGTGCACGCGATTTATGAGCGCGCAGGATTTCCGTATGAGTATGCCGACTCCGACGATCTGTACGACGGCGTTGGCGGATTTGAGCGCGTATCGAAGCCGGAGCCGGGAGATCTGGTGGTCTGGCGCGGACATGCCGGAATTGTGGTGCGTCCGTCGCGGCATGTGTTTTACAGCTTTCTGCACGCGGGGCCAGGAATCGATGACTATGAGAGCCGCTATTGGAAAGGGCGGGGTCAGGAGCGGTTTTACCGGTACGTGAAGAATTCCCGGTGCGCAGGATGCACGCTGGCGCGGAAGACGGAGTGAGGCGGGGGTTCCGCGTCAGACGGGAGTTCGTTCCAGCGTAGTGGGTTCCGCCGGCGGCGTAGGAGTTCGAACCGCGGCCGGAGTCACAGCGGGAGCGGCAGCAGCGGTTGCGGCTGCTGCGGCAGTGTTTGCAGGTGAGGAAGCGAGGACGGGCCGCTTGATCGTGAAGCGCTGAATCTTAATCTCGCCGCGTTCATACACCGCAAGCAACGCATTGACAGCGGCGGGATCGAGACGCTTTCCGGCAAGATTCTTGATGATCTGCAGCGCCTGCTCGGGCGTGTGCGCCTGCTGATAAGGACGGTTCGTGGTGAGCGCGTCGAAGGTGTCGGCGACGGCGATCACGCGCGCCAGCATGGGAATCTGATCTCCCTGGAGTCCGTAAGGGTATCCGCGGCCATCGAGGGCTTCATGGTGTAGTTCGATGCCGGGGAGCATTTCGGCGAGTTGCGTAACGGGACGGAGGATGTTGGCGCCCTTGGTCGTGTGCGTCTTCATTACTTCGAATTCTTCTTCGGTGAGCGCTCCGGGCTTCTTCAGGATATGGTCTTCGATGCCAATTTTGCCCACGTCGTGGAGTTGCGCAGAGACCTGGAGCGTTTCCATGAAGGTCTGGTCGAACTTCATCTCTTTCGCGATCATCAAAGAATAGCGCGTGACGCGGTCGGAATGGCCGCGGGTGTAGGGATCTTTTTCGTCGACTGCGCCGGCGAGCATCTGGATGGAGCCCATGAACAGCGCGCGATTTTCGTCGGCGGCGCGTTTGAGATCTTCAATGAAGCGTTCGAGTTCTTCGGACATGGTGTTGAAAGTTTGAGCGAGTTCTCCGATTTCAGTACGGCTCCACAATTGGACGCGCTGAGAGAAGTCCCCGCGGGCAAGCGCGCGGCTGGACTGCGTCAGGATGTGCAGCGGATTCGTGATGCGGCGGGCCGCGTAGATGCTGACGAGAATGCTAAGAAGGACTGCGACCAGGGCGAGAAGGCGTCCCATACGCTGCATGTCATACACGTCGCTGTAGGCCTGGCGGGTCGGCTTCTGGACGATGACGGCCCAGTCCAGTGAATTCACGGGACTGTAAGTGCCGAGCATCTCCACACGGTTTGAGCCGTTCTTGAATTCGAATTCTTTAGTCTCGGAGAAGAGCGCTTTATTGTCGCGATCGACAAAGCTGCGCACGATGTCGAACGTTTTCATCTCCTGACCGGTGGCAAATTCTGGGGTGGCGGCGGCAACGAGGCGTCCTTGAGAGTCGACTACGTACGGAGTGAGCCCGCCGCCGCTGGCTTCCTGCAGGCGGCGAATCAGGAACTGCAGATCGACGACGGAGGCGACCATGCCAAGAAAGCGGTTGCCGTATTGCACCGGAGAGCTGACCAGAAACACAGTGCGGGCATTTTTGCCTTCGCCGACTACGAGCGCTTGTCCGTTATAAACGCGTCCGTCGCGGGCGGCTGAGTAAGCGCGTTCGAGTTCACGCTGAAGAAAGGCATCGGGGATGATGTTTCCTGAAAATATGCCCTTGGCTTCCGAATTGAGCAGCGTGGCGTAGGCGACATCGTCGGAAGAGGAGACAAAGTTTTCGAGGAGGGCGCGGAGTTCGGGCGCCTCCATGTTTTTGTCACTAATGTCGCCGCCGCTGGCCACCTTGATGGCCGAGGAGAGATTGGCGAGCATCATGCGCTGGGAGCGTTCGTGCTCCGCAAGATCGTCGGCGAGCGAGCGCGTGATCGTGTTCTGCAACAACTTTTCGTTCGTCTTCAGGCGGTCTCGATTGATGGCTTCCACCCGCGTCGAGTAGAAGTACATCGGAATAATGCTGATAGCCAGGAGCACGCCCAGGATGACGTAGAGAATCGGGATGCGCGCGTGATTGGACGTGCCGGCGGACAAGTTTCTCCCTTCACTCGTCGCAGACGCCGAATGCGAAGTGGCGGCAGCTTTCACAGGGGTATCTATGAAATTTTACTGGGGAACGGGTGAGGATTCCGCAGAAGACGGGCTGAGCGGGGTTACGAAGGTACCGTCCGGATGGTACCGGCGGGCGCGGGCTTGAGGCCCGCGCACACAACGGCAATGCGCGGCCCAATCTTATTGAATCAGTTTCTTCAGGTCGCTCCAGTGAACCAGGATGATGTGGTTGTCTTCCAGCGCCTTTTTGAATTCGGGGCTGGTAATGACGTTGTAGTCGCGCTGGCGCCAGGCAGATCCGTAGTCGGGATGATCGACGGTGACGGCCTGCATTTCGGCATCATCGTGGGCGAGATGGACGATCAGTTCGGTGAGTCCGGGCTTCAGATTCTTGACAAGGTTGAGATAGAAGTCTTGCCATCCGGCGGCTTGAACGTCGGGGCTGGCAAACACGACCGTGTCGACCATGATGTCCTTATCGGTAAACAAAGCTTTGACATTCGGAGGAGCTTGGGGACCGAGCGTAGCCAGAAATGGCAGTTTGTATTCGTGCGCGAGTTTGACGTAGGCAGCGGTGAGGTCAGGCCGGGCAAAGAGGACTCCCATGTGGCTGTCCACGTGAGTGGGATGGATGCCCATGGAGTAGGCACGTTGGGTTTGGGCGCGAAGTTCGCGTTCGACATCTTCGGCTTTGATGTGCTGTACGGCCGGCTCGGTTTCGGGCCAGAGATATCCGGAGGGATCGAGCAGGCTCGGAACTTTGCTTATGTCGGTGACGGGGCCCCATCGGTAGGTTTTCCATTCGCTGGTGAGGGTGAGGTGAAGTCCGAGATCGGCGTCGGGATGAGCTTTTGCGTAATCGGCAACCTCGGTGAGCCAGGGGCAGGGAACCATAATGCTGGCGGAAGTGGCTGCGCCGCGATCGAGTGCGTCGAAGCTGGCGACGTCCTCGGAATGCGAGACAGCGAGATCGTCGGCGTGGATGATCAGCAGTTTGGAGTCGGCGGGATAGCCGAGGCGTTCGGCGACAGTCTTGGTTTGGGCTGAGGAATAGATTGTGCAGGCGAGAAGAATGAGAGCGGCGAGATAAAAGCGACGCATGGGAGGCTCCCGGATGAGTTATTTGAAACCGGAAAGGGTATCACGGAGTGAGGCGGTTTGGCGGTGCGCGCAAGATCCCTCGCGCGGCTGGTGAAAGCGCGGCGCATCGGGATGACGCACCGACGATCTTCGCGAGAAGCGCGGGCAAGTCGCCCGCACTACCTTGAAGGCGCTGCTTACGACGCTACTGGGTTTCGCTTTTGCCGGTGCGGGTCATCAATTCCTGGATGGCGTCGCGTGGGCTCTTGCCTTCGTGCAGGATCGCGTGCATCTGCTCGGTGATGGGCATTTCGACTTCGCGGGAGCGAGCGAGTCCTACGGCGGCGGTGGTGGTGAAAACTCCTTCGGCGACCATGCCGTGCATGCCGGCGATGATTTCAGCAAGCTTCTTGCCGCGGCCCAGTTCGACGCCGACGCTGCGATTGCGCGAGAGGCCTCCGGTGCAGGTGAGGACAAGATCGCCGAGACCGGCGAGTCCGGCCATGGTGTCGGAGCGGCCGCCGCAGGCGACGACAAGGCGAGTCATCTCGGCGAGTCCGCGCGTGATCAGGGCGGCAACGGAGTTGTGACCGAGACCGAGGCCGTCGCAGATTCCGGCGGCGATGGCGATGATGTTCTTCAGCGCGCCGCCGAGTTCCACTCCCACCACGTCGCGATTCGTGTACACGCGAAAACTGGAGTCGCTGAATTCTTTCTGGACTGTACGCATGAGCGCGGAGTCGTGGGACGCGATGGTGATGGCGGTCGGATCGCCGCGAGCGACCTCCTGCGCGAACGATGGTCCGCTGAGTGCTCCGATTGCCCATGCGTGCTCGCGGCGGAGAACCGTGGAAATCACTTCTGTCATGCGCAGGAGCGATCCTTCTTCAAGACCTTTTGTGGCGCTGACGACTAATGCATGAGGACTGATCAGATTCCGCATGTGCTCGAACAGTCCGCGGCAGTGTTGCGAAGGCATGACGCTGACGACGATCTCTGCTCCTTCGAGCACGGCGGCGAGGTCGTTGCTCGCCGAAACGGAATCAGGGATTGCGCGGCCGGGAAGAAATAATTCGTTGACGCGCTTCTCGGTAACCGAGCGGCAGACCTCCGCTTCGTGGGCCCACAGGCGCACATTGTGTTTGCTTTTGCGCCCAAGGACGATGGAGAGGCCCGTGCCCCAAGCTCCGGCGCCGATGATGGCGATCTGGCTCATGCAGTCCTCGAGCGGAAGCGGTTTTCCGTGCCCGCGAGAAGGCGGCGGATATTCTGGTGATGTTTCACGATGATAAGAAACGACGATAGCGCCATGAAAGCGAGAGCGCGTCTGGAATTGCCGTATTGATGCAGGATCCAGACAGATACGGGAAACGCAGCGACGGAAATAATCGATCCGAGAGAGATATATCGGAAGAGCAGTACGAGGATGACGAAGATGGCGACGCAGATGAGCACGGCCTTGGGGGCGATCATAACGAAGGAGCCGAGTCCGGTGGCCACACCTTTGCCGCCGCGGAATTTCAGCCAGATGGGGAAGAGATGTCCGGCGACAGCGCAGAGCGCCGCGAGCGACATCATCGAATAAAGATTCCTGTAGCTGGCATGTTGGCGCGAGAGCGTTGTGGCGAGAAAGACGGCCGTGGAGCCCTTCAGAGCGTCGAGCACGAGCGTCAGTACGCCGAGCGCGGGGGATTTGCGGGCGACGTTGGTCGCCCCGATGTTGCCGCTGCCGGAACGGCGGACGTCTTCTCCGCGAAAGATTCGGACGAGGATATAGCCGAATGGGATCGAGCCCGACAGGTAACTGACGGCGACGATTAGGAGGAGAATCAGCATTTTCTCGTGTAGCGGCTTGGGCTGGTAGTCAGCGGAGTAGTCGGTGAAACGCTGCTACTTTAACGGGAATCGTTCCAGTTTCGTGTACTTCGATCCTTTCGGCGAGAGTTGGCTTTGATACAGAAAAAACTCGCGGGGCGTCATGGTACCAAACTCAGGCGATGGAAGCGCTGCGAGCTTTTCCTGCAGGAGTTGAAATACACGATTGGGTTTGTCTTCTCGACGGCGGCGCGGCGAGCCCGAGCCTCCACGTCCGCGCGCCAGCGTGAGATGCGGGCTGAAGGCGCGATCTTCTTTCGGGATACCTAACGCGGGCATCTTGTCATCAATTGCTGCGGCTAAGGTTGCGAGTTCCGGCCCGGCTTGCATGCCAATCCAGAATACGCGAGCGGATTTGGGGGTGGGGAAGAAGCCGTATCCCTGAAATCGGATTTCGCATGCGGGAACACCGACTTGCGACAGTGTTTGTTTCAAGGCGAGCAGTGCGGATTCGGGCTGTTCTCCGATGAACTTCAGCGTGACGTGCAGGGATTCAGGATGTACCCAGCGAGCGCCTGGCACGAAGTTGCGCACTCCTTCGACGAAGCGTGCAATGCGCTCGCGGATGACGTCGTCGATGTCGAGAGCGAGGAAGAGGCGCATAAGAAGCGGCGAGCAATGAGCTGTGAGCGAGGAGCTAAACCTGCGGGTCTCACTCATTGCTCATTGCTCATTGCTCGTTCACATTAATTTTCTTCTCACCATGTCCAATGCCATCGTGGAGGCGAAGCGGCGGATACGTTTGCGGTCGCCAGGGAAATTTCGCTGGACGACTTCAGTTCCCGAGTCGCTGGCCACGGCGTGAAAGACGAGTCCAACGGGTTTTTCCGGCGAGCCTCCGCTGGGGCCGGCGACGCCGGTGATGCCCACGCCTAGCGTCGATTCGCAGCGGTAGCGAATGCCTTCGGCTAGAGCTGCGGCGACTTCGCGGCTTACCGCACCGTGGCGGTGAATCATTTCAGCGGGCACTCCGGCTAGTTCGGTTTTCAATTGATTCGAATAGACAACGGCCCCACCGACAAAATATCGCGAACTGCCGTTGATGGAGGTGATGCGTTCGGCGAGCAGGCCTCCAGTGCAGGATTCGGCGACGGCGACGGTGGCGTTGCGCATCTGGAGCCAGTATCCGACGATCTGCTCGAGCGATTCTCCGTTGCGGGAATAGACGGCATCTTCGAGTTCGTCTTCGACGAGGCCGGCGACTTCATCGGCACGAGCCTGGGCGGCATCGATGCTTGGGCCGGAGGACTTGAAATGGAGCTCGATTTCTCCAGCTCCTGCGAGGATCGTGGTATCGACGTCTGTGTAACGCTTGTAAATTGGCGCGACTCGGGCATCGACGGCCGATTCGCCGAGCATCGCGACTTTCAGCGTCCGGGTGAAGAGATAAGCCGTTGGAAGCTTGGCGCGCAGGCGCTCGCGCACTTCATTCTCGAAGAGCGCCTTCATCTCATGAGGAGGCCCGGGCAGCAGCACGATGATGTGCTCGCGTCCGTCGAACTCTCCGGCGATCCATTGGCCGGAAGCAGTGCCGTTTGGGTTGGGAAGAACGGTAGCGCCTTCGATGACGTCGGCCTGCTTGGCATTGTTGGGGGTCATCTTCCATCCGCGCTCGGCGAAGCGTTTTTCGAGGCGAGCGAGAATTTCGGGATCGCGCTGCAGCTTCAGGCCGAGGGCTTCGGCGACCGCTTCGCGAGTGAGATCGTCTTCGGTGGGCCCGAGACCTCCGCTGAAGATAACGATGTCGGAACGGAACAGCGCATGTTGTGCCGACGCGACCAAACGGGCGAGATTGTCGCCGACGATGCTCTTGAAGATGACATCAACACCGAGCAGATTGAGTTGCTCGGTCAGGTAGAGCGAATTGGTGTCCATGCGGTAGGGAGTTAGGAGTTCTGAACCTATCGCGATGATTTCGGCATTCACGCGATTAAGAGTGTAAATGAAGGGAATGAAAACCGCAGGGGACGCGGGGACGCTGAGGGTGCCTAGGGATTTTCTATTCAGAATTGCCGAGCGCCAAACAAAGGGTCTTTCCACTCCGCATTGCATTACGCATTGCTCAATGCAATGCTCCGGTCGAGATGACAATGTTTTTTCTTATTCCGGCACGAGCGGGAGACCGGCGATGTTCCAGGAAAGGTGATGGACCGCGTTGCTGGTGGCGAGGATGACGGAACGGCCGGGGGCGAAGGCAAGTCCGACCAGACCTTGTCCGGCGACTTCGAGACTGGCTTTGGCATCAGGCGTGACCTTCACAATGCCGCGCGTGCCTGCGAGCGAGGCGGCTACGTAGAGATTGCCATCGGCGTCGAAGGCGAGTCCCTGCGGCCGACCGAGTCCTTTATAGAATGTGGTCACCGTTCCGTTCGGATTGACTTTGTAGATGCGATCGTTGGGCCCGGTGACAAACAAGTCTCCGTGGGGACCGAACGCAAGATGGTACGCGGAGACGCTAAGTTCGAGTGTAGCGAAGACAAACGTTTGCTGATCGCGCGAGATTTTGAAGATCGTGCCATTGCGATCGCCGACGTACAAGCTCTGCTCGCGATCGAATGCGATTCCGGTGACGATTCCGAGGCCTTCAGAAAATGTGGAAACATTTCCCGCAGGAGTAACGCGGTAGACGGCCCCATCGAAGCGCGAAGAGACATACATCTGTCCTTCGCGGTCAAAGGCGATCGAGGTCGCGTTCATCATCTCGGAGACGAAGGGTTTGACCGTATAGTTGGTGTCGATTTTGAAGATCGCGACGGGAACCTTTTGGCCGCGCGAACCGGAGAACGTTACGTAGATGTTTCCTTCGGCGTCGACGGCGGGATTCGTGACGGGATGCAGGTTCTCGGCGATCAGGACGGCGATGTTGACGGTCTGGGAATTACTGATGCTGCCATTTGTGGCAACGACGACCGGGCCCGAGGTTGCGCCTTCGGGAACTCGCGTGACGAGGAACCCGTCGGAGCTGACGACGATTGGTCCTTCGAACTCTCCGAATTTTACCTTGGGGCGCTGCAGTTCGGGTGGACGTAGTCCGGAGCCGAAGATGCGGATTTCTCCTCCGGTGAGTGCGCAAGCGGGAGCGACGGATTCAATGTGCGGTCCGCCATTTACGTTTTTTCTGCCGAGAATACGGTCGGAAAATCCCATGAAGAAAGTACCGAATGAAGAGCGTGAACCTTCGAATTCTGCGAGTTCGGCCCGGAACCCGCAGCCATAGCCCGCTTCTATTTTAATAGACCT
Organism: Candidatus Sulfotelmatobacter sp.; assembly: GCA_035277905.1. Taxonomy (GTDB): domain Bacteria; phylum Acidobacteriota; class Terriglobia; order Terriglobales; family Acidobacteriaceae; genus Sulfotelmatobacter. Next base: position 1,126 of record DATEJO010000153.1, on the reverse strand, counting down.
GAGCGGAGGAGAAGTTGCATGACAGCGAGAGCGTAAATTCCGGCCATGACATCATCGAGCACGATTCCAGTTCCTTCGGGAAGCCGTTCCAACTGGCGCACCGGAGGAGGCTTGATGATGTCGAACGCTCTGAAAAGTATAAAACCCGCGAGAAAAGTTTTCCATGCGAGAGGAGCAGCAAATAAAGCGATGAGTTGTCCGGCGACTTCGTCAATAACGACGAACTGCGGGTCTTTGCGGCCCGAGGCGCGCGAGACCTGCGTGGCCGCCGGAATGCCGATTAGCGTGACAAGCACCGCGAGCGCGATGATCACCGCCAGGCGAAGGTTCGCAGGCAGCGAGTAGGCGACCGCGGCCCAGAGGAGAACGGTGGTGGCGGATCCCCACGTCCCGGGCCCGGGATGCAGGCAGCCGATTCCGAAAAAAGTGGCGGTGAGCGTGGCCCAGAGGGGGGGTGGAGGATTCGTTGTTTGTCCCGTCGGAGTCGTCACCGATCTCGTTCCCGATCTTCTGGATTTCCCTCGCGAATTGGTTCTTCGGCGTCAGTTACTGGCGACGAGATGACGTAGCCTCCGCTGGCCCATTTGCCGAGATCGATCGTCCGGCAGCGCTCGCTGCAGAAGGGGAAATCAGGTGCGGTGTTCTTCACTGGCTTTTTGCAGATCGGACAGTGGAGCTTGGCTACGCGCTTGCGGGGCATACTGGGTCATTCTAACTTGCGGATGCTGCACAGAAGCTGCGGCCCGATAATTCCAGGCCGCCGGACAGCCGAGGCGGCTGTCCCTACGCGAGTCACACGATTCGGGCTACCAGGTCGTAGTCGTGGGATTCGGTGATTTCGCAGCGGTAGAACTGACCCGGCTTCGGATCGAGGTCTTCCGGATAGTCATTGACGAAAACTTTACCGTCGATCTCGGGGGCGTGCATCAGAGTCCGGCCCTCGAGCAGCAGTTCGGACTCTTCCGATTCGCCTTCTAGGAGCAGATCGAATTCGCGTCCAACCAGCGCTTTCTTTTTCTTCTTGCTGATCTGGCGCTGGATCGACATCAGGTGCTTGCGGCGGCGTTCGATCTCGCGCGGGGAAACTTTCTTTTCAAGCTCGTAAGCTTTGGCGCCATCCTGATCA
>DATEJO010000152.1:0-5502 GCA_035277905.1 Candidatus Sulfotelmatobacter sp. | reverse complement strand
AGTCAACTTTCGGTAGCGGTTTCTGATTTCATCAGCGCGAGTCTGATACGCTCTTGCCGTATCCGGACTCATTCCGAATGAATTAGCGGGCACGGACGACACCGCCAGAGCCGATTCGTACGCGTGCGCCGCCTGCTGCGTTCTACCTTCCTTTTCGTAGATCTCGCCCAGATGTTCTGCAACCTGCCTGTCTTCTCCCAGCAGCCACGCCGAGCGCACCAGCGGTTCTGCCCGCTTGACGTCTCCCTGTTGGAAGTACACCCAGCCCAGCGTGTCCCATACCAGTGAAAACTCGAAGGTCACGTGTAGTTCGGTATCATCCGACGCCTTCCCTCCCGTTTGCTGCTCTAATTGGCGGACCGCCCGCTCTGCGTATTGCTGGGCGAGATCAAGTTTTAACTTATTCTCTGCCAGCGTATACGCCACATTATTCAAAGTGTCGGGATCATCGCTCTTCTGCTCCATGACCTTCTGAAAGCTGGCGATGGCCTTGTCATTCTGTTTTGTCTTGATGTACGCCTCGCCGAGTTGATACTGCAATCCACTGTTGCCGGGAGCCGCTTTTACTGCGGTTTCCAGAACCGCAACCGCCTCGGGATACCGTTCTGCCTGATAGAACAGGCCCGCGAGCGCTGAAACAGCAATGCGGTTCTCGGGATCGACCTTGAGCAGTTTGTTCCACTCTTCAATCGCCTCGTCGCGTCGTCCGGTCTGCGCGAGAACCTCCGCCACCACCTGATACGACCGCTGGTTCTCCGGCGAAACCTTCTCCTCTTTCCGAAACTCGTTAATGGCATCGGCGATTTGGCGACGCGATAACAGCGCTATCCCTAGGTTAAAGTGCGCTCCCTTGTAGTTCGAGTCCTTGGCGATGATCGCTTCGAACAGTTCCTGGGCGTGCTGATAGTCGCGCTGTTGTAGCGCCGTTGTTCCCAGCCGAAACTGTTCGTCCAAGCTCCCCGAGGTTACTCCCCCGCCCGCGCCACTCCCATTCAGCCGCAGATACTTACTCTCGTCATCCGAAATCGCCTTGCCGAAATCGCGATAGTCCTCCCAGTTGCTCAGCTCGATCTCCTGTTTCTTGATCACAAGCCGCCGCGATGCCGAAAACACCCCTTTCTCGATGCTATAAGCCGCGTGATACTCCGCATACGGACGCACCAAATCCACATTCGGTGGGGCGGTCGCAGTGTAGTCTGGCGGCAGAGTGATCTTCGCCTGGTACACCACTTCGCCAAGTCCACCGAGCAACACCGGCTCCGGAGGCTTCTTCGAATCCTTGCTCATCTCTACCCCGAGCGGAGGTATCGGCGGCGTAATCTGCCGCTCGTCCCAGTCGCTGTAATTCTTTCGCACGTAGTCGTACGAAAGATGAAACGGCTTGCTGAGATCGTCGGGCTGCGTCATGGTGACGTAGCTGACGTCGCCCATAAAATTCAGCCCGTAAGAGATCCGCTGCATCGCCTCTTTCCACTGCGATTCTGGAACCTGCCGGAAAGCCGCGCGGAAAATCATTTCGACATCGCCGTGATACGACTGCTCCGCGTGGCCCGTGAATGTTCCGTCCGCGCCCAGCTTGCCCTCCATCTTGAACGATTGCTCCTGCTCGAACGGAGCATTCTCGGGCGTCGTCATCAGCTTTGCTGCGCTGTTTGATGGAATCACCAGCGCCTGCTTGCCGCGCAGTCCCAGCAACAGCAGTCCATACGGTGCCGTTTCCGGCGTGGTGTCGAGCCACAAGTACTTGTCGCCCTGCGGCACGACCGTAATGACGTGATTGAACTGTGCCGGAGACGGAACATCCGGATCGAGCTTGCGCGTGGCATGAATCAGCGCCGGCCACGCATCGACACCCGAAGCCTTGAGAAGAGCGGCCATTAACGTGTGCTTGTCCTTGCAATCGCCGTAGCCGTTGTCGAGGACATCGTCAGCGGCGTGCGGCTGGTAGCGTCCAATCCCGAAATCCAGCCCGATGTAGTGAAACTTCAACGCGACAAAGCTGTAGATCGCTTCCGTCTTCTCGTCGTCCGTCTTCAGTCCCTTCGTCAGTTCGTTCGCCTTCAACTGGATTGCCGGAGTCACCTCCAGTGACGGTTTCTGTAAGTCGCCGTACCACTTCCCAACTTCTTCCCAGCTGCGGAACGTCGTGATTTGAACGTCGGGATCCGGCGGAATACGCCGCGGAATCTCGCCCGGCTCTTTCTCCTTCACGATCAGGTTGGAGTGGGTCCAGCGATAGATCTTGCGGTCAGCCCTCTCCGAAATCTGCGGCTTGAATTCGGGACTTACGACCTTCACGTACTTGCCAGCGGGAAAGCTGAATTCGAACGTCTCCTCTTTTGCGATCGCATCTTTGGTGAAGGAGTATTCATTCCAGAACTGTCCCGGCACCTGCGCCTTCACGATGCGGAAGCGCACCAGGTACTCCAGCACGTCTCCAACGGCAAGGCCTTTCACCGCAACGTGTTTTTCATGGATGTCGCTGTACAGTGGCGCGGTGCGCGACACTTCTCCGGGCATGTCCTGAATGTTGTAGTCCGGAGTCTTGACAACGGTGCCGTCCGGCTTCCGCACGCGGACATAGTCGATCTCAACATTCTCGTTCGCACTGGTATAGGTGAAATTCAGAACAGCGAATGCCTTCACGCCGGCATCGGCCAGGACCCTGATCTGCGCGGCCATTTCACGCGTGCCGGTACCGTCTTCCTGCTCGTCGATGTGGGTATCGACGCTTTCGATGACGTAGGCTTCTTTCGAAAAATCGGGCGTGGAAGCGGCGGGTTTCGGGGCTTGTGATTGGGTAAAGGCAGACGAAAGCGCGACCCCGGCAAACAGCAGAGCGCAGAACCAGCGTTTTAAGGACATCTCTATTTTGGTAGCTACGAACTCGAGCGCAAGACTACTTCTTTCCGCTCACCGCCCCGAGGCAGCGGCCGTAGAGTTCGAGCAGCTTGTCGGCATAATCCTCGGGCTTGGCGGCTGAGCCGGAGCCGGTAAATCCTACCCCACCGGACGCCGTCCGTCCATAGCCCGTCGTCATGGCGACGAACTTCATCAGATCGAGTGCGATGTCTTCATTGCGGCGCGCGTGGCCCGAACCTGTGGCGGGAACTTCCTCCATGATTCCTTCTCCTCTACCGGAAATAACGGGGATGTCGTCGTCTTCTTCTTCAAAGTCCTGCAGTTTGCAGATAAAACTCATGACGACTAAATGACTCCGCTAGCGATGATAGCAGAGCTAGTGGACGTCCGGCGTTGCGTCAGGCATGCGCAACATGGATGCGAGATGCCGATGTCTCCCACAGCCGCCACATCAGCCACACCGATCCGATGAATAGAAATGGCGACGAATAGAATCCCGGCGCGGGACGCGAGAATGTGACCGTCGCAACCGTATGCCCGAGGATCGTTCCCATCGTATGTCCCATCGCGTTGAAAAAGTGAATGATGCCGTAGATCCAGCCCAGAGGCCGCATCCATGCCGCGCCCCGGGCAGCCGCCGGAGTCAGCGCAAAACAGAGAACAACAGCAACGATCAGTCCGATAAGCCACTCGCGGAATTGAAACGTGGGCATCGGAAACCATCCCCACCGTTCGCGCACGGCAAGGACTGTCGGGTTGTAAACGTTGAGAAATCCGGTCGTGGCCTCATCGAAGACGTGGAGCGCAAAGGCCAGAGTGAGTGCGAACCATGCTCGTTCAAAACCGGCTCGTCCGAATCCTGACGGCGCCCGGGACGTATCTTTCATCATGGCGTCCACCTCTGCCGGATATTATTCTCGCGCAGAAAATCCGCAGTGTCGCCAATCACAGAGCCACGCCAACTGGTTCTACCAATCTCCCCAATGCGAAGCCGTCATCTGCAGGAACTTCATCTTCCACGCATCGCCCTGCTTCACCCAGACGGTGCTGAAGTGCTGATACCGCGGCGGAGGCCCCTGATCCTCTGCGGCAGGAATTCGCAGCACGACGTCGTACGTCACGATCGCCGTGCCTTCTCCGGCCATGACGACTTTCATGTCATACGGCAGAATGTCGGTACCCGGATCGCTGAACTGATCCAGCATGTCCTGGCGCTCGTAGAGCTGGCCATCAAAGGCCACGAACGAAAAATCATTGGTGAGCGTCCGCTTGAAAAAGGCAACGTCGCCTTTCTTTGCGGCAGCGATGAAACTCTTTTCGTCGTCCATCAGCGTCTGCTCCAGGGGAGACGGAGGTTTTTCTGGGGCGTTCGACTGCGCCGGTTTTGCATAGCTGACGAGGCTGTAAAGAAGGATCGATAAAACGACAATGGAACGTTTCATGCTTGGCCCTCCCCGGTTGCTGCTTCGACTTCCTCATTAAATTCCAACGCTGGCAGTCCATCGATGCTCTGCCGATTTTTCTCGCGGCGATATGTTTTCAGTCCGTCGACGCCTTTCTTGCGCGCCCATGCGAAATACTGCTCGCGTTCTCCTTCGTATTTCAAGAGCGGAACGGCGTATCCACAGGAGGTAGAAATCCGCTCGACCTGCACGAGGATGATGGCACGCTTGGCGTCGTGATCCGGAAATTGCGACGCGAGATCTGCAAACTCTTCGTTGCCCAGTTCGATGACTCGACCGCGTCCATGGAGCCGAAGCACCATCGGAGATCCCTGAAACGCGCAGAACATCAGCACGATACGGCCATTTTCCTTCAGGTGCGCAAGCGTTTCCACACCGCTGCCAATGAGGTCGAGATAGGCGACCGTTTTGGAATCCAGAATGCGAAGTGTGTCGAGGCCCTTGGGAGAAAGATTGAGATGTCCTTCAGGGTCATCCGGCGCGGTAGCCACAAAGAAAACCGACTGCCCCCGAATGAACCGGGCGAGTGCTTCGTCGATTTCTGTATAGCTTTTGCCCAATTCAAACTCTCTGTTATCTCACGTGCTCTGTCATCCCGACCGGAGCGTTGCCGGAGAGAAGCGGAAGGCAATGCGGAGTGGAGAGACCCTTTGTCTAGGACTCAACACTCTAACTCTGGCGAATTCTCGCCGCCAACTCGCCGCGTGCCACAGAAACCTGCTCTCCCGTCGCCAGATTTTTCAGCGCGAAAGCATCCGCTTTCACTTCATTCTCGCCCACGATCAGGATATATTTCGCTCCCACTCTCGTCGCCGCCTCGAACGACTTCTTCAAACGAAAGCTGTCATCTCCTAGTTCAATGACAAGATCATGCCGCCGCAGTTCGCGCGCCAGCCGAGCAGCTTCGCCATTCATGCCGGCCATCGGCGCAATGTACGCATCCGGCTTGCGCAGCACGCTCTCGGCGGACGCTTTCTCCTGCAGCGACATGACGAGCCGGTCTTCCCCGATCGCGAATCCGATCCCCGGCGCCGCAGGTCCACCCAGAGCCTCGGACAAACCGTCATAACGCCCGCCGCCAAGAATTGCGTTCTGTGCTCCGAGCGCGCCGTGCGTGAACTCGAACGCCGTGCGCGTGTAGTAATCGAGCCCGCGCACGAGCCGGTCGTTTATATGA
>DATEJO010000151.1:0-4027 GCA_035277905.1 Candidatus Sulfotelmatobacter sp. | reverse complement strand
TTCGGCGGTTGGGATCGCGAAGCCGAATCGAACCGGCCAGTCTTCGAGAAAGCTGGATCATCAATTCGTCTCCTGCTACGTTACCGAGACTGGCGTTGATATTCTTGAAGCGGTCAATATCTAGAACAAGTACGGCAAAATTATAGCCTCTCTGCTGTCTCGCCTTGCTGACGCATGCCTCGACTCTTTCGAGAAAAACCTTGCGGTTCGGCAACTGAGTCAAAGAATCGTGCCGCGCTTCGTGCAGCAGTTTGTCCTCGAGAGCGAGGATTCTGCGCCCCGCCGCGAGCCTTGCTTTAAGTTCACTCAAATCAAAGGGTTTTCTGAGGTGATCGTCTGCACCCGCCTGCAAACCGCAAGCGAGCGGATATTGCGTTTCGTTCGATGCCAAAAGGATGATGTAGACGTAGGGCCGCCCGTACTGGTTGCGCACGAAACGACAAAGGGCGGCGCCGTCGACAGCCGGATTCATCAAATCGAGAACAAGCAGCCGTGGTCCGCCCGCATGTGAGAGGAGTTCGGTTGCCGTCTTTCCATCTTCAGCCTCACATACCTGATATCCTTCGCGTTCCAAAATGTCTCGTGTTCGGCGCCTCGATGCCGCGTCGCCATCGGTCAGGAGAAGCTTCATGGTCTGCCACCACTGACTGCCCCTAGTGCCGACGACTGCCGAGTCGCGAATTCCCGGTTCCGATTGAGGTGTTGTACTGACACTGAACTTTGATTCTGAACGGTCACTTTCTGAGAGGTGGCCGCTGCGATAGCAGAGAATACGTTGCGTGTTTTCATCAGAGCTTCTGAGCTCGCGGAATAATCCGCACTGGAATCTCACGTTTGTCGGTATTTCGGGACAGCCCTTGGGAAAGGGGCATCATCCGTACCAAACTACGATGAACTGTTCATCTATTTTGTATGGAGAAATCAGGACTTAAATGGCCAACGCCCGTCTGTCGTGCTTCGATTTTGTTCCGTTTTGGACATCTGTTCCAATCCGTCTCCACGTTGGCGGCCCCTCAACTGACTCTGTGTGTCCGGCAACCCTGAATTGGCTTCCGCTCCCAGGTTCCTTCTAAGGGCATGTTCCGTTCTGGCGCATGGCATGTTCGTCACGGGTGCGGTCCTCGATTGTAATTTTCTGCTGTCGTCCAGAACCCTTCGTAGTACGGTCAGTTAAACGCCAATTTGTAATCGAAAGAAGAACTCGGTGAGAGAGACCGAGCTCATTCAGGGCGATATCAGAGATTCGCGGCCCGCTCTCGACTCCTTCAACGAGAACGGTCCGCCCAATCCGGTTTACGTGACCGATCTAGGGTGCGAGCAGTGCGAGTACGCGGACTCATTCAGAAACTGCTCGTGTTTCACATATCGCTCTTGATGGCGAAACCCGTCAGCGTTCTCACTAGCGTACGACCAGCAGCGAGAGCCTGCCGGAGATCACAGTTCATCTGGTAGGGGCTGCTTCGTGATGCGAAAAGCGGGACTGCAGCGCACATGGAAGCGGTCAAAAAGAGGAGGAAATAGTCCCCTTGTCAGATTCGAAGAAGATCAAAACGAAGCGGCCATTCGCCAGCGCAGATGCTGGCTCTTTTCGCGAGCATCTGACCCGCGCCGAGCGTAAGCAGTGGTGGCTGTCGTTCTCAAGCGTGGCGGTAACACTGATTCTTACGGTCGGAATCGTTTCGTTTTCGGTCGTGTTTTATTTGCTGGAGGGGAGCTTTTGGGAGCGACTGAATTTCAATACCGCGACAGAAGGGCTAATCGGCCTCGTCTTGGTTTTTGTGATCTACGTCGTCTATCAGCAATGGCAGATTCATCGGTTTCGATTGCATTTGTTGGCTCAGGAAGAGCTCTTCCATCTCATCGGCGAAAACGCAGTCGACATGATCGCGGTGGTTACCGTTGATGGGCGGAGACTCTACAACAGCCCGTCGTACGAGAAGGTACTCGGATACTCGGCTGAGGAACTCGAGCAAGCTTCAGCGTTCGAGCACATCCATTCCGATGACCTTCAGGCAGTAAGAGCGGCATCTGAAGAAGCACGCGTAACTGGAGTAGCGCGCGGGCTCGAGTACCGGATGCGGCACAAAAACGGCGAGTGGCGCGTGCTGGAATCCACGGCGAGCGCCGTTCGGGATTCTTCCGGCAAGGTCGAGAAGCTGGTCATCGTCAACCGTGACGTTACCGAACGCCACGAACTGCAGGAGCAACTCGTTCTTTCGCAGCGGCTGGAGGCAGTCGGGAAGCTTTCCGGCGGCATCGCGCATGATTTCAACAATCTGCTCGGCGTGATCATTGGCTACAGCGATGCTTTGCAGCAGAGTGTCGGTCCTGACGATCCGCTGCGCGAACCGATCGACGAGATCCGCAAAGCTGGCCAGCGCGCAGCTGCGCTGACGCAGCAACTGCTGGCCTTCAGCCGGAAGCAGGTATTGGAGCCGAAAATTCTCGACCTGAACGCGATTATTCTGGATATGGAAAAGATGCTGCGCCGGCTCATCGGTGAGGATGTAGTGCTGAAATTCAACGTGCGCCCTGGTCTCGGAAATGTCAAGGCGGACCGCGGGCAGCTCGAGCAGGTGGTGCTAAACCTCGCTGTCAACGCGCGCGACGCCATGCCACGCGGCGGCGAACTGTGCATTGAAGCGGAGAACCGTGAGCTGACCGAAGCAGACAAACGCCGGTATCGCTATGTTGTCCCCGGCCGATATACGGTTTTGACGGTCAGTGATACCGGCACAGGCATGGATGCGGAGACTCAATCGCATATTTTCGAGCCGTTCTTTACAACCAAAGAGAAGGGCAAAGGCACAGGCTTGGGGCTGGCCACGGTATACGGCATCGTCAAGCAGAGCGGCGGGTATATTTGGCTGAACAGTGCGCCAGGCGAAGGTAGCACTTTCCGCATCTTTCTTCCGGTCGTTGCCGGAGTCGTCGAACAGGCTCCTTCTGAGCCGACGAGCGGGAGCCCCTCAGCAGGCGTGCGCACGATTCTCCTCGCCGAGGACGAAGATTCGCTCAGAAAACTCGCGCGTACCATGCTCGAAAAGGCGGGCTATCGCGTGCTCGAAGCGTCCGACGCTTCCGAAGCACTGCAGATCGCCGCGGATGCTGCCTTGCCGATCGATCTGCTCCTGACGGACGTGATTATGCCGGGGATGAGCGGCGGCGATCTGGCTAAGAAGCTTTCACCGCAGCGTCCCGAGATGCACATTCTGTTTATGTCGGGATACACGGACGGGGCGATCGAGACACAGGGGAATCTCAAACCGGGTCTGGTGGTTCTGCGCAAACCGTTCACACGCGACATCCTGCTGCGCGCAGTGGAAGATGCGCTCTTGCACGCGCCCCCTTCGCTTGCAGCACTCGAAATTAGCGCAAAACACAGCTGGTCGACGGTAAGGAGCTAAACGATGCAGAAGCTATTGGTAATAGATGATGACGAATCGGTGCGAAAGCTGCTTCGGTTCCGATTGAAAAATTCGTATGAAATCATCGAGTCGGGCTCTCCTGAGGAGGCTCTTGCGCTGACGCTTGAGAGAAAGCCAGATGCCATTCTCCTTGATCTGATGATGCCGAAGTACTCCGGATTCGAAGTGTGCCAGACCATCTCCTCGCTGAGCTTCACGCAGCATATTCCGATCATCATCGTTTCGGGAGAATCCAGCGCTAGCTATAAGGATTTTTGCGAGTCGTTAGGAGCCAAGGATTTTATGCAAAAACCAGTTGATTTCGATTTGCTGGAAAAGAAATTGTCGAAGCTTATTGACGGCAGCCATAACGGCGAGAAGGACGAGCCGCGCGTTCGGCTGCGAGTCATGCTCCGAATCCGCCCAATTCATTCAAGCGTTGACGGGCCGGAGGGGCTTACGGCCACGGAGGCAGTCAGCGCGAACGGTTTTATCTGTGCGTACGCAGAGCCGCTGAACGAGGGCGACCTGGTCGACGTTTACCAGGCCAAGAACGGCCAGCAATCGATTGGGAAAGCGAAGGCCGTTCGCGTCGAATGGCCCGGTACCCCGGGTCAGAG
>DATEJO010000150.1:0-2672 GCA_035277905.1 Candidatus Sulfotelmatobacter sp. | reverse complement strand
AATTTTCGCGCCGAGTTGTTCGAGACCTTTGATGTGAAGATCGATCGGCCGGGCTCCAATGGCGCAGCCTCCGGGAAGCGAAACGCGCGCGCGTCCGCAACGGGCCACCAGCGGGCCGAGTACGAGCGTTGAGGCACGCATGGTCTTCACTAATTCGTAGGACGCTTCGGGCGTGGCGAGATTCGCGCAATGAATCGTGGTGCGATGGTGGGCGCGTCCGTAACCGAGCTCGACATCGGCGCCCATAGCGGCGAGCAGGTTGCGCGTGGTCTGAATGTCGCGGACTTGCGGAATGTTTTCGAGGATGACCGGCTGATCGGTGAGGAGCGCGGCCGCCATGCAGGGAAGCGCGGCATTTTTGGCTCCGCTGACGCGCACCGTGCCCAGCAGCGGCTCTCCGCCGCGTATGACGAATTTATCCATGAGGATTCCCTAAAGTTTGATTGTAACGGGCGTCGGCGGGGATGTGGGTTGACTTCGCGGGAACGATGGGACAGGGTCTGCTGGGGAGGACGCGGAGGAAATGCAGAGATCCTTCGGCGCCAAAGACTGCGCCTCAGGATGACAAGGTGCGCCAAAGACTGCGCCTCAGGATGACAGGGTGCGCTAGAAGCTGCGCCTCAGGATGACAGGCACTGGGGAGCGCACTGTTTGCCGCCGGAGTGCGATAATGGCTCCGCCCAAATTCAGACTGGAGGCTTTTCCAATGAACAAGGCCCCGTTTCTCGCCGCGGCGGTTTTCGTCGCGGCTACTCTCGCCCTGCCCGTACTCGCTCAAGACACTGCCAAGAAGGCTCCCAAACCGGCCGATCCGCCGTCGAAGGTCGTGCTCGATTCCTGGAACGATATCGGGCGCAAGCTCATCGCAATGGCCGAAGATTTTCCCGAGGATAAATATGACTTCAAGCCGACGCCCGCGCAGCGCTCGTTCCGCGAACAACTGCTGCATGCCGCCGGAGCGAATTATTACTTCATCAATCCGGTAATGGGGCAGAAGCCTCCCGCGGAAGAGGACATGAAGCCCGACCGCTTCAAGACCAAGGCTGAGGTTGTAGCGTTTGTTAAGAAGTCGTTTGCCGATGGGGCCGACGCCATCAAGTCGAAGGGCGATGCCGGGATGGCATCTACGATCGTGGATCCGTTCGGGAATCAGGAGGTTCGTGTCTACGATCTCGCGTATGGATTCATCGAGCACTGCGGAGAACACTACGGACAGCTGGTTGGATATTACCGGTTGTCGGGATTGGTGCCTCCGGAGTCGCGGCCGAAGAAGTAGATTCTCGACTCTAACTTGAATCTCAAATCCCGATCCTAAACTCGCTCAGTGCGCGAGTTTAGGATCGGCGCATGGGACGCAGCGAGAAATGCAGAGATCCTTCGGCGCCAAAACCTGCGCCTCAGGATGACAAGGGCGGGAAGGGATCCGCGCCTTCGGATGGCTTCGGTATCAGCGGTAGGCGTAGGGGTAGCGTTTCTGGCGCTCGCCGAAGAGCTTGACCATGACCAGTCCGGAGGCGAAGCCTCCGACGTGGGCCCAGAAGGCGACGCCTCCGACATCTCGTCCGGCACGCTCCATCGAGAGAGTGGCCGCACCGTAAAAGAATTGGAGTACGATCCATTCGCCGAGTACGATCCACGCGGGCAGATAGATGATGAAGACAAAGAACCACGTCAGCACGCGAGCCCGCGGATACAGCAGGAAATACGCGCCCAGCACGCCTGCGATCGCGCCGCTGGCTCCGACGGTGGGAACGTTCGAGTGAGGATAGATGGCGACCTGCGTTGACATGGCCAGTAGCCCCGCCAAGAGGTAAAAGACGAGATACTTGAAATGTCCGAGGTAGTCTTCGACGTTGTCACCGAAGATGAACAGGAACCACATGTTTCCGAGCACGTGCATCCAGCTCGCGTGCAGGAACATAGAGGTAAAGAATGGAACAATTACCTGAGGTAAAGTGTAGCGAGACGTCCCGGACAGGAATGCCGACAGATGCGCCGGAACCTCGCCAAACTGGCGCGCAAGAAGGTCCGCGCCCCGGGGGTCGGCCATCTGTTGCGACCACTGCAGAAAGAAGACGAGAATGTTCAGCCCGATCAGAAACCAGGTGACGTAAGGCGTGCTATACCGCGGCTGATCGTCTTTGATTGGCAGCATTTGATCGATTTAGTAATTTGGTAATTTGGTAATTGAGTAATTGGGGACGTGCCGATGGAGAAGCGGCTGTTGTTCGCACTCCGAATGACGCTTCAAATTACTCAATTTCAAAATTACTCAATTACCCAGTGGCCTTACCAAATTACCAAATTCCATGAACGGCGTCCTGATTATCGATAAGCCAACGGGCATGACGTCACACGATGTCGTGAATCGCCTGCGGCGGATTCTGGGGCAGCGAGCGGTGGGACATCTGGGAACGCTCGATCCCATGGCTACGGGAGTGCTGCCGATGGTGGTCGGAAGCTTCACCCGCCTGGCGCAATTCTATCTGGATTCGGAAAAGATGTACGAGGGGACGATCCACTTCGGATTCGCTACTGACACCTATGACGCCGAGGGCGAGCCGATGAGCACGTCGCAGCCGGTCGAACTCGAGCGGGAGACGGTGGAGGCGCTTGCCGGGAAATTCCGTGGAGTCGTGGACCAGATGCCGCCGCCGTTTTCGGCTAATAAG
>DATEJO010000149.1:0-7759 GCA_035277905.1 Candidatus Sulfotelmatobacter sp. | reverse complement strand
CTGACCTCGAACACGCAGTGCACCTACGCCTCCGTCGGGGAAATCGCCGGCATCGCCAACTCCAGCTACAACGCTCTCGAAGCCAGTCTGCGCAAGCGTTTCAGCCACGGACTCTCCTTCCTCGCGTCCTACACACTCTCGAAATCAATCGACGACGTTTCTTCGTTCAACATCACGGGCTCCGCCTCGCAACCCGTCGCCGGCGAGAACGACCTCGCACAGAATCCTTTCGACCTCGCCGCCGAGCGCGGACGCTCCATGTTCGACGCCCGTCACCGCTTCGTCCTGAGCTACCAGTGGAATCTGCCCTTCTGGAATCATCCCAAGAACTGGTACCAGCACGCTCTTGGCAACTGGCAAATGAACGGCATCGCAACGCTGATGAGCGGAACGCCGTTCACCGTCTTCGACTCCAACGACGTCTCGCTGCAAGGACAGGCTCCGGAAATCACCGGATTCTCCGCGAACCGCCCGAACCTGATCGGCAATCCGAACAGCGGTCCACGCACTCCGCAGGAGTGGTTCAACGTCAAGGCCTTCCAGCAGCTCCAGCCCGATCCGCAGGGACGATTCCAGGTTTTCGGCAACGAAGGCCGCAACGTAGTCGAAGGCCCTCGCTACATGAACTGGGATGTGTCTGCCTTCAAGAACATCACCATCAGCGAATCCAAGGAATTTCAATTCCGCGGAGAACTCTTCAACGTCCTCAACCACACCAACTTCCGTCTCCCGAACAGCGACATCAGCTCGCCCAACTTCGGCCAGATTCAACAAGACGTAGGCCCGCGCGTGATCCAGGTCGCGTTGAAATTTTTGTTCTGACACGAAAAGTTACGCCGCACGCTCATCGACTGCGTCATTCCGAAAGCCCGCGCTTTCACCAGCGGGTCGAGAGCCTGTCCTGAGCAAGCGAACAACGCGAGCGCGTCGAACGGGGATCTCGCGCGGACTATCCCCGCTCGCCGTCCTCGCGAAATCTCAACCAAAGAGCCGCTCGCGAATGCATCCCCACTGCAGCCATGCGATCATATTCCTATAGCTAGGCCTGTGCACCGTTCCCCTGTTAAGGAGCCTCATTCATGCCGATTCATCCCAAGCCGCCCCTGTTCTTCGCAACCTCGACGCTTCCGCCCCACGTCGAAGACCGCGACCGCAGCAAGATTCCCGACGAGCATAAATGGGACCTCGCACCCATCTATCCTTCCGACGACGCCTGGCGCGCCGAGAAAGAAAAATTAGCCGCCGAGTTGCCCAAGCTGCGCAACTTCCAAAGCAGGCTCGCCTCCTCCGCATCGACGCTGGCCGACGCTCTCGACCTGCAGAGCTACTTCGACAAGGAACTCACGCGCCTGTTCGTCTACGCCAGCATGTGCTCCGATCAGGACACGCGCGTCAGCTTCTACCAGGGCATGGAACAGGAGATGATCCAGCTCGGCTCCGTTCTCGGCACCGAATCCGCCTACATCGAGCCTGAGATTCTCAAGATGGATGACTCGACCATCCAACGATTTCTCGCCGAAGAGCCCCGTCTGCAGATCTACCGCCAGTACCTCGACGACATCACTCGCCGCCGCGCTCACACCCTGAGCAAAGAAGAAGAAAAGCTGCTCGCTTCGGCCTCAATCATGGCCAGCGGACCGTCGAGCATCTTTGGAGTTTTTGCTGACGCCGACTTTCCGTATCCCTCCATCGCTCTGAGCGACGGCAAATCCGTGAAGCTCGACAAAGCCGCCCTCGCTCTCCACCGCGCCTCACCCATTCGCGAAGACCGCCAAAAAGTGATGGAAGCCTTCTTCACCGCGCTCGGAAAATACCGCGCCACGTTCGGATCGCTGATGAACTCCAACGTGCAGACGTCAGTCTTTTATGCTCGCGCGCGCCATTACGAGACCTCACTGCAGGCCTCCCTCGACCAGCCGAACATTCCCGTCTCGGTGTATTTCAAATTGATCGAGGGCGTCGGACGTAACCTCGCCACCTTCCATCGTTACCTCAATCTCCGCAAGCGCATCATGGGCCTCTCCGAGCTTCACTATTACGATCTCTACGCTCCGCTCGTCCCATCCGTCGATGCGAAGTATTCCGTGGAAGCCGCCGAGCGCAACATCCTCTCTGCGCTCGCCCCGCTAGGTCCGGAGTACGCCAGAGTCACGAATCAGTCCTTCACCGAGCGCTGGATCGACATGTATCCCACGGAAGGCAAGCGCGCCGGAGCCTACTCCAATGGCGCCGCCTACGACGTCCATCCCTACATGCTCATGAACTACAACGGCAAGTACGACGACATGAGCACGCTGGCCCACGAACTCGGCCACACCATGCACAGTTATTTCTCCAACAAGACCCAGCCGTATCCGCTGTCCTCGTACACCATCTTCGTTGCGGAAGTCGCCTCCACCTTCAACGAAGCACTCCTCATGGATTACATGCTGAAGCAGATCAAAGACGATTCGACACGGCTTTCGCTGCTAGGCAACTATCTGGAAAGTTTCAAAGGAACCGTCTTCCGCCAGACGCAATTTGCGGAATTCGAACTGCGCATGCACGAGATGGCCGAGAAAGGCCAGCCGCTCACCGGTGACGCGCTATCAAAGCTCTACACCGAAATTGTGAACAAGTATTACGGACACGACCAGGGCATTTGCATTGTCGACGACTACATTGCCAACGAATGGTCCATGATTCCGCATTTCTATAACGCGTACTACGTCTTCCAATACGCGACATCGTTCACAGCGTCGTCAGCACTGTCGGAAAAAGTTCTCGCAGGCGAATCCGGCGCAACCGATCGCTATCTGAAATTCCTGTCCGCCGGAAAATCAAAGTATCCGATCGACATTCTCAAAGACGCCGGAGTCGACATGACCAGCACCGAACCGTTAGAACTAACGGTCAAAAAAATGAACCGCGTCATGGACGAAATGGAGACCCTGCTGGAAAAGAGAGGATGATCATTGCGTAGTCGGGAACGGTGCAGCTGCTAACCGCACGTCGACGCTCAAAATCGGGAAGGGTGCGGCTTCAAGCCGCACCGCCAAGGCATCAGAAAAGGTTCGGGGCTTCAGCCCCTGAGGGCACGGCTCTGTCATGCTGAGCGAGGATTGAGCGTGCGAAGCAAAGCTCAACCGCAGTCGAAGCATCCCTATCCTGACCGATGAATCCTACGGGTAGAGATGGATCGCTTTTGATTTAGCTAGAAGCCAGGAGCTAGGAGCTAGCAGCTCACTTAATCACTCCCCGCTCCGACCGCTCAATAAACCGGATCAGCATCTCCACATCTTCCCCGCGATCCGATTCTGATTTCAATTTCTCCAGCGCCTGCGAAGTATTCATCTTCGAAGCCAGCAGAACCTTGTAAGCATGATGAATCTTCGCGATTCTCTCCTTGGAGAATCCGCGCCGCTGCAGCCCAACTTTGTTCATGAGATACGCACGCGTCTCGCGCGCCGCCGATGTCATCGAGAACGGCAGCACGTCCTGTGTGATCGTCGTCCCGCCCCCAATATACGAATGCGCTCCAATTCGCACGAACTGATGTACCGGGCACAGCGCCCCAACCACCGCCCAATCCTCTACAGTTACATGTCCGCCGAGAGTCGCGCCGTTCACCAGCATCACATGGTCGCCAATGACGCAATCGTGCCCAATGTGTGTGTACGCCATGATCAGCAGATGGCTGCCGACCTTGGTCAGCCCTCCACCTTTCACCGTTCCGCGGTTGATGGTGACGTATTCGCGGATCTCGTTGCGATCGCCGATCTCCAGCCGCGTCGGCTCGCCCCTGTAGGTCACATCCTGCGGAGCCATGCCAATCGCCGCGAACGGAAACAGCGTATTCTCCGATCCGATCTTCGTCGGACCTTCGATCGCCACATGCGAAATGAGCCGACAATTTTCGCCCAGCTCGACATCCGCCCCGATCACACAATAAGGACCGACCTTGCACGAAGCAGGAACCTTCGCGCCCGGATCAATGATTGCTGTCGGATGAACGTTCATTTGGACGAGCTTGCTGAATCAGAGGGCCTCCGTGAACCTCGGTGCCTCCGCGCTGAAATTTGTTGAACTGAGATCAGACCTCGACATCGCCGTCGTTCGCAGCCCGCCCGCGTGAGATGTCGATCAGTTGGCACGACACGGTCGCCTCGGCGACCTTCTTGTCTCCGACCAGCGCCACTCCGTGCATCTTCGCCGCGGTCATTCCCGGTACTTCTCTCCAGCCCCGCAGCTCCACTTCGAGCCGCAGCTGGTCTCCGGGACTTACCGGACGCCGGAACCGGGCCCGCTCAATCCCCGTGAAGACCATCACTTTATCGCTGCGGTCTTCCACCTCCGTCAGCAGCAAGGCACCGCCGGCTTGCGCGATCGCCTCGACGATCAACACGCCAGGCATGATCGGCAGCCCGGGAAAATGTCCGTTGAAAAACGGCTCGTTGATTGTGACGTTCTTGATCGCCACGATTCGCTCTTTGCGCTTGAGTTCCAGCACGCGGTCGATCAGCAGAAACGGATAGCGGTGCGGCAGGATCTTTAGTATTTCGTGGATGTCGTACCCGATCTTCGCTCCGCTTGTCGAAGTCTCCGGCAAAGAGCTGCTCTCATTCATAGTTTGTCTGAAAAGTTCGTGTGAAACGGCCTGAAGATTATACTGTACGGCGGGTGCCCCCACTTCGGGCCGACATTGCCAAAAAGCCTTCCCTGAGCCTGCCGAAGGGTGGGGATTTTTCTCACGAGCTATGCCGAAAAAGAAATCACAAGAACCCGCCAACAAGCTCTCGAATGAGCTCTGGCGCGAGCGTCTCCAATACTTCGTCGAGCGCAACGAATCCCTCGTACAAACCGTCCGCGAATTCGTTGAAATCGAATCTCCCAGCGATAACAAACAAGCTGGAGACCGCATGGGCGCCGTTCTTGCCGGGCGTTTCGAATCCCTCGGCGGACGCGCCAAAATTCATCGCACGGAAGATTACGCCGACAATCTTCAAATCGATTTCCCCGGACGCGAGGGCTCCAAACCGGTTCTCCTGCTCGGCCACTTCGATACCGTATATCCACTGGGAACGCTCTCCAACATGCCTTGCCGCATCGTCGATGGCAGCCTGCACGGTCCTGGTGTGCTCGACATGAAATCCGGAATTGCGCTGATGATGTCGGCGATCGAGGCGCTGAAATCGTGGCACGGAATACTTCCTCGTCCGGTCACAGTCTTTCTTGTCTCCGACGAAGAAGTCGGCAGCAGCTCTTCTCGCAAAATCACCGAAGACCTCGCTCGCCAATCTGCCGGAGTGCTCGTGCTCGAACCCGCTGCCGGACTCCGCGGTGCCGTCAAGACTGCGCGCAAAGGCGTCGGCGAATACAAGCTCACCGTTCAAGGCGTCGCCGCGCACGCGGGACTCGATCCCGGCAAAGGACACAGCGCCATCCTCGAACTCTCGCGCCAGATCAATGCGATTTCAAAGCTCAGCGATCTGCGCCATGGCATCTCGGTAAATCCCGGCGTCATTCGTGGGGGCACGCGCACCAACGTCATCGCTGCGGAAGCCAGCGTTGAAATCGACGTCCGCATCAAAGAAGTAAAGCAGGCAAAAGCGCTCGATCGCAAGCTGCGCGGGTTGAAGCCTTTCGACAAACACTGCAAGCTCCACATCGAAGGCGGCATCAATCGCCTTCCCATGGAGCGCACCGAAGGCGTGGCCGCGCTCTACAGAAAGGCGCAGCATATCGCAAAAGACATTAGCTGGAAGCTCGAAGAGGCAGCCGTCGGCGGAGGCTCCGACGGAAACTTCACCGCCGGCCTCGGCATCCCCACACTCGACGGCCTCGGCGGAGTGGGCGAGGGCGCCCACGCGGTTCACGAATACATCGTCATCTCCGAACTTCCGCGCCGCGCACTGCTCTTAGCGGGAATGATCGAAAACGCGTAGGTGTCGACAGAGAGCACGATGCTCAAATTCATGGTCGTCCTCTACCGCCGCCGCGATCTCACTCCCGACCAATTCCGCCACCACCTCGAAACGGTCCATGCACCATTGGCCAAGGCGCTTCCGTGGCTGAAGAAATACACGCAGAACCACGTCGTCCCCGATCCGAAACGCAGACACCCCGGATGGGAAGCGGTCATCGAACTCTACTTCGAGAATCGCGAAGTCATGGAAGCCGCCTGGACCAGTCCGCAGGGAGCCGCTTCCGACGCTGACCTCCCGCTCTTCGCCGATCTCACTCGCACCACATGGTCGGTCGTCGAAGAACTCAATCTGCTGCCCTGAAGACCAGGAAATAATCTTCCTTGTCAGGTTTCACAAAATCGTATTGTCCGGTTAATTTGTACCCGGCTTCCTTCGCCTCGCGAATAACGACATCTTTATCGACGCCATGATCCTCGCCATTCCCATTCCGATCGATGATGCCGACCTTCGCATCCGCCCTCAGTGCCGGGCGCAGATTTCGAAGCAATAAAACCGGATGCGCCACCTCGTGATAAGCCTTCAGCATCAGCACCGCATCCACCGAATGCTGCGGGAGCCTCGGATCATCCGGTGTGCTCACGATCGCCTTCACATTCCCAAGCTTCTCTTTTCGGGCCCGGGCATCGATATACTTCGCCGCCTCCGGATTGATGTCCACCGCATACACGATCCCGCTCTCAGTGCGCCGCGCGGCCCGCACCGTGAACCACCCCGAACCGGCGCCAATATCCGCCACCGCTTTCCCGGGACCAATCCCCAGCACATTCATCACCCGGTTGACCTGCAGCCGCTGATCTCTGCCCGGAGAATCGAAAATCGACAGATCCCCTGTATACGGCTCGCTCGTCTTACGCTGCTGCTCCGGCGCGGACGGCGCCGCGCTTTGCCCAACGCAAGCTGTAACTGCCCAAATGATGCATGTCGCAACGATCAGAAGCCGGCTCTTCCGCTTCACAACTCCACCTCCATCACAACTCACTCCATAGACTCTCCACCGAATCCATTCGTGAGCAAACTGTCTCCGCGCTTAACGCCTAAGATGCGCCCATTTTGACTCTCCGCGGCCACTAGCCTAGAATTTTCCTAAGTGGAGTTCGCTTGTCCCGCAAGGCCTTGCTGTGATCGGAGGGAGGTTCCCAACCTATGGAAGGCAAAATCGGCCTTACTGAGATTATCTTCATCGCGGCCATCTTTCTTCTGCTCTTCGGACCGGGCAAATTCGCCGCGCTCGGCAAGGGCATTGGAGAAAGCATCCGCAACTTCAAATCCGCCGTAAAAGAAGAAGACAAGAAACCCGAAGAAGAGAAGAAGTAGCCTCGCCGCCGTAGCTATACCTGATCCCACCGTTCGCGCAGCATCCGATACACCAACGCTACCGGCAATCCCACCACATTGCTGTAATCGCCTTCGATGCGAGGAATCCAGCGAGACGCCAGCCCCTGGATCGCATACGCTCCGGCCTTATCCATCGGCTCTCCGCTGGCAACGTACTCGCGAATGTCATCCTCCGACAGCGGGTTCACTGCCACACGCGTGCTCTCAGACCCGGTCCTGATCTCTGCGTCATCCGTTCGCTCAATCACATAAGGCCGCGGACCATTCGATCTCGGCCGCTCCTCCGCCATCGAGCTCACCAGGCACACTCCAGTGATTACCTCATGCTGCCGCCCAGATATGAGCCGCAACATCCGCGCTGCATCCTCGACATCCGTAGGTTTGTTAAGAATGAGCCCATCCACGACAACAACAGTATCTGCGCCCAGCACCATGCTCTGCGGCCACGTTCGCCACAC
>DATEJO010000148.1:0-11570 GCA_035277905.1 Candidatus Sulfotelmatobacter sp. | reverse complement strand
ATTGCGAAGGCTCCTTTCTTCCCAGCGTCTTTGATCCTCAAACCAAAGCATACCGGGTCCGAATCGAGCCTTCGTTCTTATCCAATCAACTTCTGGCCGGTGTTGCCAGAAGTGGGGATTTTGGGTCTCGCGTAGCCGACTATCCCTCACCCTCTTCCTGCGCCTGAATCTGCACCAGCGTCCCGCCGCTTCCGACATACCGCACATCCCGCCACCGGTTCGGAGTCTCCCTCTCGCCGCGCAACTTACGCACCACCGATCCCACCGCCAGCGAACTCTTCACCATATGCCCGACGCGCACGCGTCCGGCGATCTTCACATCGCGAATCCAGTGCAGCGCGCTGCTGATGCTGCATCCGCACTGGCTGCAATCGGGAGTCCCGCCAAACACGCACGGCTCCACATGCGTCCGCAAATCCGCCGAGTAATTCGTCGACATCTTTGAAAACAGGCAATCTTCAGGATTCTTCGGAGGACTTACAAACGCCCGACCCATTCCTTCCGGCAATAGCAATTTTCGGTACGTCTTGCGCAGCCGCGGCAACTCCCGCGCAACAAGTTCTCGATCTTCCGGCAGCAATCGCTCCGCGCTCTCTTCACCAATCTGCGGACTGTAGAGACTCACCCAAATATGATCGACTTCCGGCCGCGCATTCCAGAACGCGACATACTCTTCGAGATACGAAGCTCGCGAAAGCATCGGCCGCGTGATAACCCAATGCACATTGATCGATCGTCCGGCGACGTTCTTCAGAATTCGTTCGTAAGTCGCAGGCTTGCGCCGTTCATCGTGATGTTCCGGCAGTCCGTCGACCGACACTGTCACCCGAAGCCGTGGGATCTGCATCCATTCCTGGGGAACTGCGATCACACCGCTGGTCACCACCATCGTGAAGACATCCATCGCGCTGAGCGCCGGTAGAATCCGGCTCAGTTCTCGATGCCGCACCATGGGCTCGCCGCCAACCAGCGATACATGCATCGGCTTGTGCCGCCGCACCAAATCCAGCACGCCATCGACGAGGGCATCGCCGCGAAAGTCACTCAATTCGCGGAGCGTGGTTTCGCCACCCAAGTGCGAATCGCCATACGCATAACAGCCAGGACAACTCAGCGGACACTCGCGCGTGATCTCGATCGACATCATCGGCACGTGTCCGCTGAGAACACGCCACCACCCCCGCGCAATATCGCGCGGGCGCAAACTCGACCCACTCTCTTGCATAGCAGCATTGGATGCTGCATCCACCTTCAAAGTTACCCAAACAGGTGCACACCACGGTGACATCTTCGCGAAACATCACCGGCCTGTCTTATTACTCGAGTTTTCTTGATTTTTTGGTTCAAGGATTTTGACCAAGTATCGAAATTTGTGCACCTTGACCATTGTTGAGATTCGCAACTAAGATTCCCCTTCGCTTTCTGCAACTCTTTTGCGGAGCTCCTAACATGCGCAGATACCTTTTCGTTATTGCGATCGTTTTCGTCTCCACTTTTCTTGAAGCTGCCCCCTCCGATCCTCCACTTCTTCTCCGCTTCCCCACCGTCAGCAAAACACAAATTGTTTTCAACTACGGCGGCGATCTCTGGATCGTTAGCCGTGACGGTGGAACCGCGCATCGCCTCACCTCCGGCGTCGGCCAGGAAACCCTCCCCTACTTTTCTCCCGACGGATCGAGGATCGCTTTCACAGGCGAATACGACGGCAATCTCGACGTCTACGTGATTCCCGTCGAGGGTGGAGTTCCGCGCCGCCTCACCTACCATCCTGCCGAAGAATACGTCGCCGGATGGACTCCGGACGGCAAGAAGATTCTCTTCAACTCGTGGGGCAACAACTTCATCCATTTTGAAGACCAGCTTTACACCGTCCCTGTCGATGGCGGATTTCCCACCGCCCTTCCGCTTCCCATCGCCGAAGACGCATCGTTCTCTCCCGACGGATCCCACATCGCCTACGTTCCGCATCCCCAGTGGCAGAAAGCGTGGAAGCGTTATCGTGGCGGACAAACCACTCCCATCTGGATCGCCGATCTCAAAGATTCCAGCATCGTCAAACTTCCGCGCGACAACTCGAACGACAACAATCCCATGTGGATCGGTGACACGATCTATTTCCTCTCCGACCGCAATGGCCCCGTCAGCCTCTTCGCTTACGACACGAAAACGAAACAAGTCAGCGAAGCTCTCCACAGCGATGGATTCGATTTCAAAACCGCCAATGCCGGACCCGACTGCATCGTCATTGAACAATTCGGAGCCATCAAGCTCTACGATCTGAAAACGCATGCCGCGAAAAATATCAGCATTCATGTCGAAGGCGATCTCGAGGCCGTTCGTCCGCACTTCGCCAAAGTCGAGCCGCGCCGCATCCAGAACTTCGGGCTTTCTCCGACCGGAGTTCGCGCCGTCTTCGAAGCTTGGGGCGAGATCTTCACCGTTCCGACCGACAAGGGCGACATCCGCAATCTCACGAATAGTCCCGCAGTAGCCGATCGTGATCCCGCCTGGTCTCCCGACGGCAAGTCGATCGCATACTTTTCCGATGACTCCGGCGAGTACGAACTCTGCATCCGCGATCAGAACGGCCTCGGAACCGTTCGCCATATCAATCTGGGCAATCCTCCATCGTTCTTCTATTCCCCGACGTGGTCTCCTGACAGCAAGAAGATCGCGTACACCGACAAGCGCCTGCAGCTTTGGTATGTCGATCTCGACCATGCGACGCCGAAACTCGTCGACACCGACTATTACTGGACCTTTGCTCCGCTCAACACCGGACAGACTTGGTCTCCTGACAACAAATGGATCGCCTACGTTCGCCAGCTGGCCAGCGGCATGCACGCCATCTTCGTCTACTCGCTTGATCAATCGAAATCGTTTCAGATCACAGACGGCATGAGCGACGCGCTTTATCCAGCCTGGGACTCAAACGGCAAATATCTCTACTTCACAGCTTCGACGAACGTCGCGCTCGCTACCGCCGGACTCGACATGTCGAGCGACGAACACCGCGTCACGCGCAGCGTTTACGTCGCAGTCCTGAGCAAAGACGAAAAGTCTCCGCTCGCTCCCGAGAGCGACGAGGAAAAACCAAAGGACGAAAAGAAGCCCGATCAGGACAAGGACAAAGATAAAGACAAAGATCAGGCCAGCGACAAGACTAAGGACAAAGCGAAGTCCAAAGACGCAGCCGACAAAGACAAGAGCAAAGACTCCGATACAGATAAAGATAAAAATAAAGACAAGAAAGACGAAGCCGTCACCGTCAAGATCGACATCGAAAATATCGGCCAGCGCATTCTTGCTCTGCCCATTCCGGCCAAGAATTATCTCAACATGCTACCCGGAAAATCGGGCATTCTGTTCCTCGCCGAAGGACCACTCGTTCTCACCGACGACGATGGACCGAACGTCAGCCAGACCATCCAGAAGTTCGATCTGAGCAAGCGCAAAGTCGACAAGCTCATCGACGACGTCAACGACTTCGCCGTCTCTCACGACGGTGAAAAGATTCTCTACCGCAAAGGAGATACGTGGGCCGTCGCTTCGGCTGATGACGGAAGCGGTCCGCCCAAGCCCGGATTCGGCCCGCTTCATCTCGACGGCTGGGAAGTTTACGTCGAGCCGCGCGCGATGTGGAAGCAGATCTACAACGAAACCTGGCGCATCGAGCGCGACTTCTTTTACGACCCGCACTATCACGGACTCGATCTCGCCAAGGTGAAGAAAAAGTACGAGCCGTATCTCGACGGCATCGCCTCGCGCGACGAACTCACCTACCTCTTCCAGGAGTGTCTCGGCGAAATGACAGTCGGACACATGTTCGTCGGAGGCGGCGAGAAACCCCAGCCGAAGAAGATCCAGGTCGGACTGCTCGGTGCTGACTACAGCCTCGAAAACAACCGCTACCGCGTCGCCAAAGTCTACGACGGCGAGAACTGGAATCCCGGCATGGAAGCGCCGCTCACGCAGCCTGGAGTCAACGTGAAAGTCGGCGACTACATCCTCGCCGTCAACGGACGCGACCTCCACGCCAACGACAACATCTACAGCTTCTTCGAAGAGACGGCCGGCAAGCAGGTCGTTCTCAAAGTCGGCGCGAACGCCGACGGCAAAGATTCTCGGGACGTAACGGTCGTCCCCGTCGGCAGCGAGGAAGGTCTGCGGCATCTCGCGTGGATTGAGAGCAATCGCCGCCGCGTCGACGAAGCCACCGGAGGGCGGATCGCCTATGTCCACGTTCCCAACACGGCGGGCGAAGGTTACACCAGCTTCAACCGCTACTTCTTCTCTCAGGTGGGCAAGGAAGGAGCGATCATCGACGAGCGCTTCAACGAAGGCGGACAGCTCGCCGACTACATCATCGATTACCTGAAGAGGCCGCTGATGAGCAAGGTCGTGACCCGCGAAGGCCACGATTGGTCGAGTCCTTCGGAGGCGATCTACGGGCCAAAGGTGATGATCACCAACGAGATGTCCGGTTCCGGCGGCGACGCGCTGCCATGGTATTTCCGAAAAGCCGGCATCGGTCCGCTGATCGGCAAAAAGACGTGGGGCGGACTCGTCGGCATCGGCGGATATCCCGAACTGATCGACGGTGGGCGCGTCACCGCGCCGCGCGCCGCCATCTATGGCCTCAAGGGCGAGTGGGAAGTTGAGAATCACGGAGTCGCGCCCGACGTGGATGTCGATCTCGATCCGGCAGCATGGCGCGCCGGGCACGACGCGCAACTCGAGAAAGCGATTCAGGTCGTGATGCAAGAGCTGAAAGAGCATCCACAACCGGAAATCAAGCGGCCGCCGTATCCGAACTACCACGAGCACGACGGGCTGGGAGCGCAGTAGCGCGCGTCAGGCGTCGGGCCCGGACTTCGGCCTGTGGGTACATTCGCCCTCGCTTGTCTCGACGCGATTTCTGCGTGATTGGAATCACACATCAGTGTGAGCGGCGATTATTTTGTTGCGGAGTGCAGGGCGGACTAGAAGAATCGATTCAAGCGTGGAGGTGAAGGGGCCCGCCGACACAGGCGGACACTTGCCTGCACGAAGACCGTGCGGCGGGCGACTCGGGCCGGCGCGAACGGTCTCCCCCACTTCGAGCTGCGGGCATGGGATTGCACCTCCTGAGGATCCCTGCTATGCGCAAGACTCTGCTTTTTATTCTGCTTCTCTCCCTCTCGTTTGGAGGAATGACTGCGTGCGGCGGCGGCAACAACGGAATCAGCGGCCAGAAGGACCAACCCAGCATCAGT
This sequence comes from Candidatus Sulfotelmatobacter sp., assembly GCA_035277905.1. Lineage (GTDB taxonomy): Bacteria > Acidobacteriota > Terriglobia > Terriglobales > Acidobacteriaceae > Sulfotelmatobacter. The sequence continues at coordinate 6,315 of DATEJO010000148.1, read as the reverse complement.
ATTTCGCCGATGAATCCGGGTGTTCTCGTGGGACAGACGCTGCGATTCACCGCCAACATTCAAAATCTGAGTGACACTCGTGTTGCCTGGTCAGTGCAGGAAGAGAACGGCGGGACGATCGCATCAACCGACACTGGCGGCCTGTACACGGCGCCCTGGCCTGTCGGCATCTACCATGTCGTCGCGACGTCGGTAGCGGATCCGAGCCTGACGACGAACACCATGGTGGGCGTGACGGCACAGTTCGCATTTCTGGAAGAGCTTCCGACCGGCGATGCGTTTCCATTTTCGATGACGCCGATCATAGGCACAGTTGGCACGGACGGGAGTGTCGGCCTCGCCAACGTGATTGATCAGGGGCCAGGAACTCCGGTGTCGGTGGCGATGAGTTCGATCACGCTGTCGAACGATGGCACCAAGGCGGCATTCGATGTGGTAACGCAGGACACGTCGGGCAATGATTACTATGACGTCTACGTCGCAAACGCCGACGGGACGGGAAGTCCGACTCAACTGACGGCGACGGGCAATTCTTTCTGGCCGCAGTTTTCGGCGGATGGCCAGCAAATCCTGTACATGAACAATTGGGACATCTGGGCGATGAACGTGGATGGCTCGAACCAGCACGTTGTTTTTTCGGCTGATTTGAATAATGCCGGCGCGTGGTCGGCTACGCTCTCTCCCGACGGCACGAAAATCGCGGCAGAGCTGGACTGGTATCCGCCAAACGGTGGCGGAGCGTACTACGACGGAATCGTAATCATGAATGCAGACGGATCGAATCCCATTGCTCTTACGGGGAATTCCGGATGCAACGGAACGATGCCGGCTGGTGGCTGGGATGAAATGCCTTCGTTCACGCACGACGGGACGCAGATCATGTTCAGCCGTTTCTGTACGTCTGCCAGCATGCTGGACTCTACCGAAACAATGTACCTCATCAACACGGATGGAACTGGCCTGACGCAAATCTACAGTGATCCGACTCCGGGACTCTGGAACTACAATCCGGTGGCGGTCGCGGACAGAATCCTGTTCCAGTCGAATCAGAACGCGCCGAGTAATTACGTTTTCGAAATTTACAGCATGAAATCCGATGGAAGCGGAGTGACAAGGTTGACCAATAACTTTCTGTACGACGGTTTTGACACATCGTGGTACGCGGGGCCGGTCGCGGCGAATTCAGTACAGGTGTTGCGGTCGGGATCCAGTGCGACTCTGTCCCATGCGGCACGAAGAGCGGAGAAGATGAAGAAACTGCAGCAGCGGCGGAGATAAGAATTGAGCTGCGGGCTGCAGGGAGGGATGAACGCGGCGTGATTGGAATCACTGCTCATTGTGAGCGGTGATTTTTTTGTTGCACAGCAGCAAAAGGGGGATATAACAATCAATTTATAGCGTGGAGGTGAATGGTCCGCTTCCCAGGGCGGACACTTGCCTGCACGAAGACCGTGCGGCGGGCGGCTCGGGCCGGCGCGAACGGGTTCCCCCACTTCGAGCTGCGGGCATGGGATCTCACCCCAGGGAAAGTTCTATGCGCAAGATCATTCTGGTTCCTGTTATCTCCCTAACGTTGATTTGGTTGATGGGATGTGGAAGTTCGAGCTCGAACACGATAATTCCACCGGGGCAAACTCTCACATCGAATTTTGCTTTCGTTCGCGTGGACAATGGCGGAGGGCTTCAGGCGCAGCATCGGTTACAGGAAGGCAGTCCGTATGTGTTCTTCCATCAAAAGCAGCTGGCAGCGCCGTTGCAGTCCGGTGTGGCAGGAAATGAATCAGTTTTGATGATGAAGAATGACGGAACAGGCTCAACGGTGCTCGTGAGCGGGATTGGGCCGATAGGATCAGTGCAGCTTTCGCTCGACGGAAAGAAGGGGGTGAGCATGGAGGCCGACGAGAATGGCTATATGCAGATCTACGCGGTCGACATGACGAATCTGCAGAACCTGCATGCGGTTCAACTCACAACGGATTCGGAAGATCATGTGATGCCGCAGTTTTCTCCGGATAACTCGAAGGTCATCTATCACAAATGGATCAGTGGAACCTTGTCGCAGGCCTTCACGGTGAACACGAGCGGAGGTGCGGAGACGCAGATCTTGACACCGAATACCTACGTGCTTTTTCCCGCGTACACTCCGGATGGCAAGAAAATTGTGTTCGCGACATTCGATTCGGCGCACACCTATGAAGGAATCAGCATCATGAATGCCGATGGAAGCGCCATCACGACGTTGACGGGCACCGCGGGATCGTATGACGGATATCCGTCGGTATCTCCGGATGGAAAGACGATTGTCTTCTATCGATACACGACACAAACGAATGGCGGGACGGAAGACATCTACACTGTGGGAATCGACGGCTCAAACCTGAAGCAACTCACGACGGATGGAGAGAGTTGGGATCCGATGTACGTGAACGACAAGATCGTGTTCGTGTCGTCCCGGGATCATAACGGCGCGGGAGAAATCTATTCGATGGGCCTTGATGGCAACAACCAGAAGAATCTGACGAACGACGCCGTGGATGAATTTTTCTTCTGGGATTAGGAATCTGGAGCGTCAAAATTGCTGTACGCTTGTGGCGTGATTGGAATCACTGCTCATTGTGAGCAGTGATTTTTTTGTTGCGCAGCAGCAAAACGGGGATATAACAATCAGTTTATGGCGTGGAGGTGAATGGTCCGCTTCCCAGGGCGGACACTTGCCTGCACGAAGACCGTGCGGCGGGCGGCTCGGGCCGGCGCGAACGGGTTCCCCCACTTCGAGCTGCGGGCATGGGATCGCACCTCCCGAGGATCCCTCTATGCGCAAGATTCTGCTTTTTATTTTTCTCCTTAGTGTGACAGCGGCCTGGATGGTCGGCTGCGGAGATTCGGGAACAAAACACATCGTCACCCCCACTCCGAACTTTGTGTTTCTGCGGGACGCTGGAACCGGCCTGTTCACTCCCATGTTGGGAACGTTTACTGTAAGCGGAAGTGCCACGACGTTTACTGCCACAGCAGTAGCCGATCCGACCACGCACGAGCAGGTGCAGCCGGCTGCGTTTTATTCGATCATCATGTCGCGCGACGGAACCAAAGGCGCCTTCGATCTGTACGGCGGACTGGATGGAACCAGCAACCAGTGGGATATTTGGGTAGCAAACACGAACGGCACCGGTAATGCCGTGCAGATCACCAACGATGGCTACGACAATGCCATGCCTCAATTCTCGCCAGACGGAACAAAGGTTGTGTTCACATCGGATCGTCTTGGAGGCATGGATCAAGTGATCATCCGGAGTATTACGGGCACGAGTGAGCAGGTTCCCCCCGTTCCGGCGGGTGTGATGGAAATGTGGTCGCCGACCTATTCTCCCGACGGGACAAAGCTCGCGATGGAATCCTGGGGCTATGACACAAGCGAGGTCGAGTTCGCGGGAATTCTTGTAATGAATACGGACGGGAGCAACGCACAACTGTTGACAGATCCGCTGACGACAGAGTGCTACTGCTTCGATACGGCTCCGTCCTACACCGCGGATGGGACGCAGATCGCATTCGCACGAGTGGATCAAACGAACGCGCTGGTGTCGGACATTTACATCATGAATGCGGACGGAACTGGGGTCACAAAGTTGACCGACGGCGTTGGCATCAATTTCGATCCGCTGACGGTAACGATCCCGGGAGGCGGGGAGAAGATTCTGTTCGCATCGAATCGCGACAATTTAGACCTTACTTTCGAGAACGGGATGGAGTTGTACATGATGAATAAAGACGGCTCCGGGCTGGCAAGGCTCACTACGAACACGACCTTCGATGCGTTTTGGGCGGCGTGGTACGGCAATACAAGCGCCCAAGCACAAAAAAGCGTTCCTCATGCCAAGCACAGGCCAGCACGACCCGCTCAGGGATTGCACTGGTAAGTTGCGATAAATCTCAAGTAGCAACGCCGCGCTTCAGCTTGAGCTGGGCGCGGCTTTTCTTGCGGAGAACTCTAGCGCCGCTGCTAGCTCGCAGCCCCGAACCGCGGGTGCTACGTCCGGCGAAGCTTCCCCGGTCAATTCCCGCAAGAACTCCCCTGTGGATTTCTCTCTGTCCGAGCCGAAAACGCGAACTCTCCCGCTCACTCAATAGACCAACCCGACCGACAACCAACTGACAACAAACCACTAACGCGAAAAGTTTTCCACAGACAACTTTATTTTCAACTTGTGACATGTAACCTTTACCATAAAAATTAGATCGGCGATTCTGGGGCCATGCGCAACCACAATGGGCCCGACCCGAGTCCCCGGAATCCCAACTCCGCAAGCCGATCCGCCGCTCCCTCATCAACTGCGTCATCCCGAACGTCCGCGTTTTCACCAGCGGACGGAGGGCCTGCCCTGAGCAACGCCGAAGGGATCTCGCGTCGAGAACTCAACCCCTCCTCAACTGCGTCATCCCGACAGCCCGCGTCTTGTTCCGCGGGCGGAGGGCCTGCCCTGAGCGAAGTCGAAGGGATCTCGTGCGCACCATCCCAGAAACCGACCGAGACCAACGCTGAAGACCAAACCTGCGAGCCCTGGCTCCCCGATACCCGCTTCCCACCCGCTCACCACGAAGTTATCTCCTTTGTTCGCAAGAATTTACTTACAAACCCTTCATTTCCAAGAATTTACGCGGACGTCATGCTTCGCTATTTCCCTAAGTCCCGTGAATCCAAGATTTTACGGCCCGTATATCAAGAAATTTTAGACAGGATCAAAACCATGACTCACTCTTCTACTTGCACCCATATCAAGGTCAACGGACTCCGTTGCGGCTGCCCGTCTCTTCGCGGAGAGCAGTTCTGCTACTTTCACCAGCGCATGCATCGCGGCGTGCGCATGCCGGCGCAAGCCCGCCTGCATCCCATCGCATTGATCGAAGACGAAGAATCCATCCAGGCCGCATTGATGGAAGTGATTAACGCCCTGATGCGCAACACCATCGACCTCAAGCGCGCCACGCTGATTCTCCGTGCCCTCCACATCGCCGTGAAAAACGCCACCCGCGTCAAATTCGGCCTGGAAAAAACAAACATGGTCCGCGACATCCCGCAATACGAAGAAGAACCCGCAGCGACAGCCGCCTCGGCTGTCAAAGCGACCCCGAGCGGAGCGACGGCGAGCGTCGCGGGGACGAGAGCACTAGCCCTGGGCTACCCGACCGCCGCAGACACCACAACCGAGCTAGATCTGCCGGCAGTAGCCGCCAGCGAACCCAAGCCCGTCACTCCCGACTCCGAATTCTTGAAGAACTGGGAAGCCGGCGGCATCGAACTAAAACGCCAGGCAGCAGCCCGCCAAGCCGCAGCCGCCGCAGCAACGACAACCCCCGCACCCGGACTCCCAAACCATGACTTCAAACCGCAACCGCCAGCATCCGCAGAACGCCAAACGACCAGCACTGCAAGCAACCCCGCACCGAAACGCGACGCCCCGCCCAATCCGCCACGCAAGCCCGCAGCCAGCGCCCCAGCAGCTCCGAAGGAGCGAAAGAATGCAGCCCATGCCGTAAGGCATGGGTAGCAGAAAGCAGAAATCACGAGCCGCGAAGCGAAAGAATATCGCGGCAATAGACGGCGGAGGTGAAGGGTTTTTCAATTACCAAATTACAAAATTACAAAATTACAAAATCCAAAATGCGCTCCCCGCGGCCGCTGCCCCTAAACAAGCACTTTGTCGTGGACCGCGTTCGCGCTGCGGAGCTGCTTCACTCGCTCGTAGACCTTGCCGTATTCGCGCGCGGAGGCGTTCCAGGAAAAATCCTTCGCCATGCCGTTGCGCATCAGGACTTGCCACGAGGTCTGGTCGCGGAAAGACAGCAGCGCCTGCGTGATCGTCAGCAAGAGCGATTCGCCGTTGTATTCGGTGAACTTGAAGCCCGTGCCTTTGCCGGTGCGGGCGTCCCAGGGCTCGATGGTGTCGTCGAGGCCTCCGGTAGCGCGGACGATGGGGACGGTTCCGTACTTCAGGCTGTAGATCTGATTGAGGCCGCAGGGTTCGTAGCGGGAGGGCATGAGGAACATGTCGGCTCCGGCTTCGATCTTGTGCGCGATGGCGTTATCGTAGGCGACCTTGACCGCAATTTTGTTCGGGAATTGTTTGTTGAGGCGCAGGAACATTTCTTCGTAGGCTTTGTCGCCTGCGCCGAGGGCGACGATGATCATCTCTTCGCGGGCGAGACGGTCGGCAACTTGCGAGATGAGATCGAATCCCTTTTGCGCGGCGAAGCGGGAGACGATGCCGATGACGGGAAGCTTGGGATCGGCGTCTTTGATGCCGAAGGCGGCGA
>DATEJO010000147.1:0-2707 GCA_035277905.1 Candidatus Sulfotelmatobacter sp. | reverse complement strand
CGGGACAGGTCGAAGACCACGGCGCCCTCTTCCACTACGACCGCATCCCGCGAGCCGGTCAGAAACTCCTCGACGGTCCGTACCAGGCTTGCCGCGTTCACCTGAAAATTTTGGCAACTCTGCCAATTCCCGTCTGTGACCGCTAACCCGCGCTTATGGGATAATGAATTTCCCGGTGGAGTCTTTCCTCTCCTCTGGGCATCTAAACAACGTGACCAACAATCGATTTTTCTTTGAGCACTATGGCCTGACCGAGAACGATTTGCACCGCTATCTGGCGGCAGCTCTCTCGGCCGGCGGCGACTATGCGGACCTTTATTTTGAATATCTTTCCTCAACCTCGCTGATGGTCGATGAGTCGATGGTGAAGTCTGCGTCCCAGGGAATTTCCGCAGGATGCGGGGTCCGTGTCGTCTCCGGCGAGCGCACCGGCTACGCTTACACCGACGATCTTTCTCCGGCCCGCATACAGCACGCGGCGCGCACGGCGGCTCTCATCGCCAGCGGCCCGGCCAAGACCCCGGCAGTCGGCTTCCAGGAGAAGCCTGCCCGCAGTCTCTACCCGGTAGCCTTGCCTTCCGTCGATGCAGAAATCACAGCGAAGGTCGAGCTGGTGATGCGCGCCGATCAGGCCGCGCGCGCTTTCGATCCGCGCATTAGAGAAGTCCGCGCCAGCTATGCGGACGAGTTACGCAACATCCTGGTGGTCGCGTCCGATGGCACTTTTGCCGAAGACACCCAGCCCCTGGCGCGCATGAACGTCTCGTGCATCGCCAAGGTGGACGGCAATTCTGCGCGCGGCGGCTCCGGTGGCGGCGGCCGCGTGGCGCTCGATTTCTTCTTCGGAGAAAAAACTCCCGAACACTTCGCCAAAGAAGCCGCCCGTCAGGCCCTTCTGCAGCTCGACGCCCGCGAAGCTCCGGCAGGAGAAATGGAAGTGGTTCTCGGTCCGGGATGGCCCGGCGTGCTGTTGCACGAAGCGGTTGGCCATGGGCTCGAGGCCGACTTCAATCGCAAGAAGACTTCCGCATTCGCCGGACTGATCGGCAAGCGTGTAGCCAGCGAGAAGTGCACGGTCGTCGATAACGGCACCATGCCCTGGCGTCGCGGGTCGCTCAACGTCGACGACGAAGGCCAGCCCACGCAGAACACAGTCCTGATCGAAAAAGGAATCCTCAAGGGATACCTGAGCGACAAGCTCTCCGCTCGCCTCATGGGCATGGCCGACACCGGCAACGGACGCCGCGAAAGCTACGAGCACATCCCCATGCCCCGCATGACCAACACCTACATGCTGGCGGGCGAGGACAATCCCGAAGACATCATCCGCTCGGTCAAGAACGGAGTCTACGCCGTCAACTTCGGCGGAGGCCAGGTCGACATCACCAATGGCAAATTCGTCTTCTCCGCCTCGGAAGCTTATTTGATCGAAGAGGGAAAGATTACCGCTCCCATCAAGGGCGCAACCCTGATCGGCAATGGGCCGGACGTGCTAACGCGGGTTTCGATGGTTGGCAACGATCTGCAACTCGACGAAGGCATCGGCACCTGCGGCAAAGACGGACAGGCCGTTCCGGTCGGAGTCGGCATTCCCACAATCAAAGTCGACCGCCTCACGGTGGGCGGCACCGCCAAGAAAGATGTCGGCGGGTTCATGCAGTAAAACAATTTACGAATTGACGGATTTTCGGATTGTTGAATTTGATCCGGATTCCCCTGGAAGATTTTAATTCGTCAATTCGACAATCCAGCTAATTCGAAAATCATTCATGCCAGAAACACAACTCGAACCTCGAAGCCCGAAACTCGAAACTGACTTAAAGGAACTTGCCCAGGACGTCGTCCGACGTGCCATGCAGGGCGGCGCCACTGCCGCCGAATGCGTGGTGCGCGAAGGCGATGAGTTCTCAACCGTCGTTCGGCTGGGGCAGGTCGAAACTCTCAAAGAATCCGGCTCCCGCGCCATCGGCATTCGCGTATTCAATGGTAAGCGAGCGGCCAGCACTTACTCGAGCGACTTCTCCCAGGAAGGCCTCGACCGCATGTTGAAGTCCGCGCTTGAACTTTCCAAGATCACATCGGAAGATCCCCTCGGCGGCATTCCCGAGCCGAGTGAATTGGGCTCGCTTACTGGCGATCTCGATCTTTACGACTCCGACGTCTACTCTCTATCCGGCGAAGAGCGCATTGCCTACGCCCGCCGCGCCGAAAAGGCTGCGCTCGACTACGATCCCCGCATGAAGAACTCCGAAGGCGGCTCGTTCGATGCGGCCACCGGACGCAAAGTCCTCGCGAACTCTCACGGATTCGTGGGCGAATACCGTCGCTCCTACTGTTCCGTCGCCGCCATTCCCATTGCGCAGGACGAAAACGGAGCCATGCAGCGCGACTACTGGTTCTCCGTCGCCCGCAGCCTCAGCCGCCTGGATTCGCCGGAGAAAGTTGGAAAGATCGCCGCCGAGCGCACGCTGCGCCGCTTAGGCGCACGCAAAGTGAAGACGGCCAAAGTTCCCGTGGTCTTCGATCCGATGGTCGCCAATTCGATTCTCGATCACATCTTCGAAGGGGTGAACGGAGACTCGGTCTACCGCGGCGCGTCGTTCCTGGCAGGCAAGCTGGGAGAAAAAATCGCCGGGGATGCAGTCACGGTCATTGACGACGGCACTATGCGCGGCGGCTTCGGTACCAGTCCATTCGATGGCGAAGG
>DATEJO010000146.1:0-2312 GCA_035277905.1 Candidatus Sulfotelmatobacter sp. | reverse complement strand
TGTTCCCCGAACACCTAAAGTACGACCAGACGCAAAAGGCGCCATATGCCGCCTTGTTCGACCGCCTACGCGCATTCTTAACGACGCCGGATACATTACTCATCGCAACGGGCTTCTCCTTTGCAGATGCGCACATTTCGGCACGCATTGACGAGTGCCTGTCTGCGAATCCATCCGCGAGCGTGTTTGCGTTCCAGTTCAAACCGCTCGATCAAGAGGTCTACGCGTGGGATATTGCAGCAAGACGAGCGAATATGAGCGTGTTCGCGCCGGACAAAGCCGTAATTAACGGAATCGCGGCGCCTTGGATGCCTGGTGACCTGCCTACCCGAGATTGGGCCGCAATAAGAGCGACTTACTGGGGTAAGGATGGGAAATCGGAGGTTGCGAAGTTCCAGTTGGGTAGCTTCGACCGGCTCGCTCGCTTCTTCGCTTCCTCGCGGGCGGCGCAATACACGCAACCGGCGCCCAGTCCGGTCAGTACGACCGAAGCCATTGTGGTTCCGGTCCCTGTGGACATGGCGTCTGATTCAATCGCTGTCGCGCCGAACGGTGCTGCATGAACTCAAAGCCAACACTGCTTGGCCACGTTGGCGCCGTAACGGGGGCCGCAGTTAGTGTGCGCCAATCGCCGACTGTTGCATCCGGTATAGCGATCATTGGGGGCAAAAGCTATCGGATCGGTCAGGTCGGTAGTTTCGTGCGCATTCCGCAGGGCTACCACGACCTCTACGGCATCGTTGCAGAGGTGGGTGCGAGTGCAGCGCCTCAAGTCGAACAAGGGCTGCCGGAAAGCGGTGATCGATGGATGACCATTCAACTGGTTGGGGAGATTGTCGGTGCCTCATTCGAGAGAGGGATCAGCCAATATCCGAATGTGAAAGACGAGGTCCACCTCGTCACAGAAGAAGACCTCGCGGTTATCTATGGCACACAAGACAGCGGACAGGTAATGATCGGTCGCCTGGCTAGTGCCGAGGGCATTCCGGTCCGCATCGACCTCGATAAGTTGGTTACTCGACATTGTGCGGTTCTAGGTTCGACCGGCGCGGGAAAGTCCACGACGGTCGCGAGTATTCTTCGCTCTATCGTTTCTGACTCGGGCACGACCGAAAATGCAGGATTTCCCAGTGCACGAATTCTCCTCCTCGACATTCATGGCGAGTACGGTCAGGCGCTACGTTCCGTAGCCACAGTCTTTCGCGTGAATGCAGGCGACGGAGAGCGACCGCTGCATATTCCGTTTTGGGCCCTTGACCCTGCGGATCTCCTGGCATTCCTGATGGGTAGGCTTGATGACAAGGCGTTGTCCCAGATTCTGGATCGAATCTGGGACTATAAGGCCGCAGCAGTGGAGGCAATGTCAATTGCAGGCATAGATGTGAACTCTATGACCGCCGACAGTCCCGTTCCATTCAGCTTAAAGAAGCTTTGGTTTGAACTGCTTGACCCGGAAATAAAGACGTGGGCCGATCAGCAACGAACGACTCCGGCCATCGAGGTCGCCGGAGATGCGGAAACGCTGCGCCCGCCGCGTTATAGGCCGCACGGTGCAGGTGTTACGCCGCCCTTTATCAATCAAGTTGGCGTACTTGGTATCAGACGCCCCCTCGACCAAATGCGCTCTCGTCTGTTGGATCGTCAATATGACTTCCTTCTACACCCGGGTGCTTGGGAGCCTAACCTCGACGGCGTGGCGACGCAGGACCTATCGGATTTGCTCTCGGCTTGGCTGGGACATGACAAGCCAATCACGATTCTCGACCTGTCTGGTATTCCAAGCCCCGTCGTAGCTCGGCTAATAGGCGCGATCCTCAAAATCACGTATGAGGGCCTGTTCTGGGGGCGCGCGAAGAGTGAGGGTGGCATAGCCAGACCGTTGCTGGTCGTCATGGAAGAAGCACACCGATACCTTTCCAGTGAGGCAGATGGACCCGCACGCTCGATGGTCCAGCGCATCGTGAAAGAAGGCCGCAAGTTTGGGATTGGTGCGATGGTGGTCAGCCAACGTCCATCTGAAGTGGATGAGACGATACTGTCTCAATGCGGTACGTTCATCGCGCTCCGCCTGTCGAACTCCTCGGATCGCGCCAAGGTTCAGGCGTCCCTGCCAGACAATTTGGCGGGGGTGGTCGATAGCTTGCCCATCCTCCGTGTCGGCGAAGCCATTATCACAGGAGAGGCGGCGAGACTACCGATTCGATGCCGTATAACTTTGCCCGGTGAAGGGCAGCGTCCGAACAGCGAAGACCCTGAAGTCGCCGAACGTTGGAAGAATCCTCGACGCCTGGAGGATTACGGGCGCGTCGCCG
>DATEJO010000145.1:0-8993 GCA_035277905.1 Candidatus Sulfotelmatobacter sp. | reverse complement strand
CTAACCCTGTTGCGGGAGTCAACGAGCGTGTTCTGCAGGAGTTTTGCTGGGTTGCGGTCTGGCCCTTCGCTGGAGCATTACTACGGATACCTCGTAAAAGCTTCCAGTGTGTGATCGCGGGCCCGAACCGCCTAGAATGGTTCAATGCAGAAAAAGATATTCTGGCTGCTCTTCACGGCGTTCGGCCTGGTGGCAGACTTCCTGCTTCCGTTCTGGTGGGCGTGTGCGGCCACGATTCCGGCGTTGTTCGCGGCGTGGTGGATCACGTACCGCAGCGACTGGTTTTAGGATTCAGCCTTCCATCTGTTCGGCAATCTCCAACATCTTCGTCACGCTGTTCCAGTTCCGGGCGGTGCCGGTGACTTTCAGGTGTTTTTCTACCTGCGACCAGGGCAGCTTCGATGTCCCAATACCGTTTGGGAAATAGATATACATTTCCCGTCCCTTCAAGTGGATCTCTTCCGGGTGGGATTTGAGAGTCTCGATCGCGGCAAGCACCTCTTTCGGAGGATCGGCGGCGAGAAATGTGACGAGCAGTTTGCTCGGCTCAATATCTTTACGCCCGGAAAACGGACTGGCGGCAATGGCGTTCTTCATCTCTTCGACGGTACGAAGGATCACTTCCGGGCGGCATCCAAACTTCTTGCCAATGGCGTCCTGAATCTTCTTTGACAATTGCGGGGAACTTTTTTCTTTCGTGCGGAAGATGACGTTGCCGCTCTGCACGCAGGTGCGCGGGTCTTCGAATTTGAGGGCTTGGTACAGGGCGCGGAGTTCGTCCATCTTGATCCGATTGTGAGGACCGAGATTCACTCCGCGGAGCATGGAGATGAGGATGGGCATCGTCACTGAGTCCTGCCGGACCTGAAGAAGATCATAAACGAGAAGTTTTCCTCAGCTGTGGGGAGAAATCGTGCACTTCTGAGCGCAAGCCGAACCAAGAAAATCACTTTGAGTTGAGAGAGGGTTCTCCGAGAATTGGAATAACCAAGCGCGGCGCTCGATGCCGCCCTCGTCGCAAGAAGATCTTTCCGGCCCAGCCAGTCGGGCCCATCGGGAGAAGTCACTATGTCGGGACAGGTCGTTCTCTATTTTGAAGATCAGGCGGATGCGTTGCGTTTCGCGCTGGCTGCGGGTTCGGTGATGGCGGGGGAAGGCGCCAAGTTCTCGAGCGACCTGGTGCAGGAAACGGCCCGGGTCACGCGCATACGGCTCGATGCCGCCAGCGCCGCCAATAAGAAGCCCGGACCCGGACGCGCGGCCTAGCGCTCTCGCATAGCTCAGAGGGCCAGGTGGCGAGTCGTGACATCGGAAATTGGAACCACTGGTCCCCTGCTACTTCCGTGACGCTTCGGCACTAGTCATTTCTTGAAACTCATCTTGCCGCGGCAGTAGGATTCCGAAAAACCTAGAATAGAGTTCAGAGGACGACTCTGGCATGCGCATTATTGGGTGCGGCAATCTGCATCGGGGAGACGACGCTGCCGGAATCATGGCGGCCGAGCGCCTTCGCGCGCTGGGAGTTGATGCCGCTATCTGCATTGGGGGATTCGCGCAACTGATGGACATGTGGCATGGATCTGATCACGTGATCGTCATCGACGCCGTTGTGACTGGCGCTCCAGTCGGAACCTTGCACGTGTGGGATGCGGCTCGTCCGCTTCCTTTTGCGAAGTCGTCTCCATCGACACAGGGGATGGGGATTGCCGAGGCGATCGAACTCGCACGCGCTCTGAAGCGGCTGCCGAGCCGACTGCAAGTCTATGGAATTGAGGGGCGGAACTTTGAACTTGGCAGCGCTCCGCTGCCTGAAGTCGCGGAAGCGGTCGAAGCGGCAGCACGACGGATCGCGGGCGAACTGCAATCTGAGAGCGAGATCGCCTGACGATTATGCCGTGCCGGCGTTGGTGAAGGCTTCAATCGCGTCGGAGAGCGTCGGGAACATCAGGAAAACGCGTTCCATCTTGGTAATCTCAAAAACCTTCCGCACGCGTTTGTTGACGCCAGTCAGGGCGATGCGGCGTCCCGCCTTCGCACACGAAGTACAGGCGCTGACCAAAGATCCAAGTCCGGATGAGTCGAGATAGGGCACGCCGCTCAAGTCCAGAATCATCGTGGGAGCATTCTCGCGGCGAACCGCATTCATGAAGGGAGAAACATTCTCCATGGTGAGTGGACCACGGAAGCTCAATACTCCGCGATCCAAGCGCTCGACTTCTAGCGGTTCCGATGCCATGGAGGAGCGATTCTAGGCTAGATACCGGCCTCCATTCAAGTTGGCCTCCTACCGTTAGTTCTAAATCGGGTTCTGCCTTTGTAATGTTTTTGTTTTATCTCGCTGCATGCCTCTTCAGGAGAGTGGGCAACGTCTACTATTTGCTTAACGGCATGTGGGGAGAAATGGATGATGGGAAGAATTGGAAACCGATGTCGTTACTCCGACCGACGCACTTAGTGCTGGTACTCATCCCAAAGGCACAAACGCCCGCGTACTTCTGACCTCGGTCTTCGGACCGTACGCGCAAGACGACGAATTCGGCAGCCGCTCCATCAATCCGATGGAGCTGTATCACAATCAAGTCACGCGAGCACAGGGCAGCTTCTCGCTGCGCATGTTCCACCGCTCCTGGGGAATCATGATGATCCAGGAAAATATCTCGGCGCCCTGCACGGTGCTGGATTTTCCCACCCGGAAAGACTTCGCTCGCGAACTCAAGGCTCACCATTACGACGTCGTTGGGATCTCGTCGATCATCGTCAACGTGGCGAAGGTGCGGGAAATGTGCCGCATGGTCCGGAAACTCTCACCGAAATCGACGATCGTCGTCGGAGGACACGTGACCGCGATTCCCGGCGTCGAAAAGATGATCGACGCCGACTACATCGTGCGCGGCGAAGGAGTGGCGTGGATGCGGCGCTATCTCGGGGAAGAGCCGGACGCTCCCATTCGGCATCCGGCGATTGTTTCGGGCATGCGCACGCGGATCATGGGCATCCGGCTGCCTGATCGCAAAGGTGCAACGGCCGCGACCATCATTCCTTCGGTCGGCTGCCCCATGGGGTGCAATTTCTGCACGACTTCGGCCTTCTTCGGCGGCAAGGGAAAGTTCGTAAATTTTTTCGAGACCGGTGACGAGCTGTTCGATGTGATGCAGAAGATGGAACACGAACTCAAAGTGCATTCGTTTTTCGTGATGGACGAGAATTTTCTCCTGCATCGTAGCCGCGCCATGCGCCTGCTCGAGCGGATGAAGGATGCCGGAAAGACGTGGACCATGTCGGTGTTTGCCTCGGCGAATGCGATCCGCAAATACACGATGCAGGAACTGGTCGAACTGGGGATCTCGTGGCTATGGATGGGACTGGAATCTCCGCGCGCGGGCTACAGCAAGCTGCAAGGTACCGACACGCGCGAACTCACGCGGCAGTTGCGCGAACACGGAATTCGCGTCCAGGGCTCGACCATCATCGGGCTGGAACATCACACGCCGGAGAATATCGTCTCGGAAATCGAGCATGCCGTGTCGCACGATACGGATTTCCATCAGTTCATGCTGTACACGCCGGTTCCGGGAACTCCGCTGTATCAGCAGATGTTCGAAGAAGGACGGATGCTGCGCGACGTGGATTTTGCCGACGTCCACGGGCAATTCAAATTCAACTTCAAACATGCGGCCATCTCGCGCGATGACTCGAAGCGCTTTTTAGATTGGGCGTTCTGGCGCGATTTTGAAGTCAACGGTCCCAGTTTGTACCGCATCGCGCGCACGCTGCTGGCCGGATGGCAGCGGTACAAAGACTGGCCGGATGCGCGTGTGCGTGAACGCTTCGCGAATGAAATGCAGCGGCTGAGCGGGATTTACAGTTCGGCGCTCTGGGCGATGGAGCGGCAATTCCGCAAAGTCGATCGCGATGTAAGCAAGAAAATCGCCGCCGTGCGAGAGGAATTTCGGCGCGAGTCGGGCACCGTGTCACGCATGATGCCTGCTGTGCTTGGGCCGGTCCTGCTATGGACGACGCAGCGCGAAGAGAAACGCCTGGCGCGCGGAAAGACGTACGAGCCGCCTACAATTCTGGAAAGAAGGAACTGGGCATCAGTTTAGTTCGAGGGCGGACCGTAACTGCTCCAGCTTCTGATCGTGGTCTTTCGATCGCTTGCCTAAGGTGAACAACAGAGGACGTCGAAACTGACGGAACACAATGATCGCCGGAAGTGAGTAGGCCGTGAACTGCTCCGGCATTCCGTGAGGGCCGAAGACCTCAAACAGTTGGACCGGAAGAGACAAGCGGTCCCAATCTTTACGCTTGCTCCAATTCAGCGAGACAACACGCCTCCCCGTCAGTTGACGCAGGGCTGAGACAAAGTCTTGCGATTCGGTGTCGTCCAATTCGATCAGGAGAATATCTTTGCCTTGCTTCTTCCAATCTATCCAAACCTCGCAGCATCGCAGTAAGCCATACACATAAAGAAATGGCCACAGAGCGATGTATAGCAACGCTGAAAGGAAGAAAATCAGGTAAAGGAATGGGGCTAGGAAGCTGAAAGATATCGGCAGGTTTTCGATGAATTCTCTGAGTCTTGGGAGTTTTTCTTTCATCCCGTCTTGCGATTTGACAGCAGATCGAGAATTTCGCGCAAACCTTGCCGGATGTGTTGAATCTCCGGGACGGATTGCGATGGGAACGGAATAGCGCTTTGCGTCTTGTCGGATTTGTTTTCCGAGCGCAGCTGCTGGCGGGCCCCTGAGATCGTGAATCCCTGTTCGTAGAGTAACTGCTTGATCCGAAGAACGCTTTCCACGTCGCGCTTCCGGTACATGCGCTGTCCGGTGCTGCTCTTGACCGGCTTGAGCTGCGGGAATTCGGATTCCCAGAAGCGAAGAACATACGCCGGCAGATGACATAGCGTGGCAACTTCCCCGATGCGGAAGTAGAGCTTGTCGGGGATGAGGATCTCATCCGCCTTCTGCTTCGCCGAGCTTTTCTTCCTCGCAGCCATGCGTTCTGAACGCGCGGAGGCGCGCCGTTTGCCTATTGTGACACAGGTCCGGCGAGGTTTCGAAAAATTTCGCGCGTTGCTAGGGGCAGGTGATCTGGGCAGATCCGAAAATCTTGAACTGCTGGCCGCCGTCGGGATTCTTTACGGAACCTTCTGTTCCCGCCAGCACAAACACCGTTCCAGTGAAGACACCACCGCATTGGGCCACGCCATTCGAATCGACGGTCGCACCCGGAAAAATATTACCGGCGCACGCTCCGGAGCTGCTGCCCACGCACCACTGCACGTCATTGCTCGTCAGCGGCGAGGGCGACGGTGGCTTGCTGTACATGCCGGTTGCGGTGAAGGGCACCTGTCCGTTGGGAAAATTCTTGGCGTCAGCGGTGGCCGGCGACACGGTGATGCTCTGCAGCTGACGGCTGCTGCCGCATCCGAGGAGTGCCAGCTCGCCGAGGATCAGGAGCCCAGCGAACATGCAGGCAAAGCTTTTCATAGGAACCTCCGTTTGGCGTAAGGAACTGAATTGGGCCCGGAGTGCTTCGCGATTCCATTCTAACAACCCTTAGATGCGCAGGAAGTTCTGCCGCGAACGGAAAAGCCTCTTAAGAGGTGCTTCTCTTAAGAGGCCAGTGAAAAATCGAGTGTATGCGAGGTTTCGTCTCGCTGACGGTTAGTGTTTCTTCTTTTTTGCCTTCTTCTTGGTTGCCATGAAGGTGCCTCCGTGAACGATTTTCCCTTGCAAGGGTTAACGACTTTGGGCCCTCAGCTTGAAGAACCAACCCTACTCCTAGTAGCGGAAGGTCCTATAACCCAAGATATTGCGGCAGTGTAAACAAAGTGTCAACATAATTCTGCAATTTCTTGCACGAATTCTTCATGGTGCTGGTCGTTGGTCCTTGGCCGTTTGCCATCGCGTCCACCGGTCGGTCTGATTCGGCGAACGGCTGACAGCCGACGACTGCTACTATCCCCTCATGCCGCGCGACCCGATCGAACTGGAAATCTTCAAGAACGTCTATCACTCCATTGCCGAGGAGATGGGGGCGGCACTGCGCCGGACGGCGTTTTCTCCAAACATCAAGGAGCGCCGAGATTATTCCTGCGCCGTTTTTGACGCCGCGGGCGAAGTCATCGCCATGGGCGACCACATGCCGGTGCATCTGGGATCGATGCCGATGTCGGTGCGCGCTGCGATCGAGGCCGGATCGATGGGCCCGGGCGACATCGTCATGCTGAACGATCCGTTCCGCGGAGGAACGCACCTTCCCGACATCACGCTGGTCGCGCCGGTGTATGTGGAGAAGCGCGGAACGCGGCGCCCAGACT
This sequence comes from Candidatus Sulfotelmatobacter sp., assembly GCA_035277905.1. GTDB lineage: Bacteria > Acidobacteriota > Terriglobia > Terriglobales > Acidobacteriaceae > Sulfotelmatobacter. The sequence goes on along the minus strand of DATEJO010000145.1, from coordinate 2,668 downwards.
TCTATGTTGCCTCGCGCGCGCACCACGCGGATGTGGGCGGCGCTTATCCCGGCTCGATGGGTCTGTGCCGCGAGATCTACCAGGAAGGCGTGCGGATTCCTCCGGTCAAGCTTATGCAAGCGGGACGCATGAATCGCGATGTTCTGGCCATGCTGCTTAATAATGTGCGAACGCCCGAGGAGCGCGAAGGCGATCTAGGCGCTCAGATCGCCGCATGCCACACCGGCGCCCAGAGGCTTCGCGAAGTCTGCGCGCGATACGGCCTCAAGCGGGCGCGGCACGCCGCCGCGGAGTTGCTGGAGTATTCCGAGGAGTTGATGCGGGCGTTCTTGCAGCAAGTACCTGCAGGCGAATACTCGGCCGAAGACTTCCTGGACAGCGATGGAATGAGCGACAAGCCGGTAAGAATCGCGGTGATGGTGAAGGTTCATCCAGCGAAACGCGGGCAAAGAAACATCGTTACGGTCGATTTTTCCGGGAGCGATCCGCAGGTCGAAGGCAGCATTAATGCCGTCGCTGCGATTACTTATTCCGCGTGCTTCTACGTGTTTCGCTGTTTGCTAGCAGAGGATGTACCGGCGGCGGCCGGGCTCATGCGTCCGATCCAGGTGATTGCGCCCGAGGGAACGATTGTGAATGCGCGTCCTCCGGCGGCGGTGGCGGGGGGAAACGTCGAGACTTCGCAACGCATTGTCGATGTGCTGCTGCGCGCTCTGGCGCAGGCAATCCCGGACCGCATCCCAGCGGCGGCGTCCGGGACGATGAACAATTTGACGATTGGCGGGATTGATCCGCGCACGAGCGATCCTTTTACTTACTACGAGACGATCGCCGCTGGAATGGGCGCGCGCCCGACGAAGAACGGGGTTTCGGGCGTTCACACGCACATGACGAATTCGCTGAACACTCCGGCGGAGGCACTGGAATATGCGTATCCGCTGCGGGTGCGGTCGTATTCGTTGCGGCCTGACAGCGGAGGAGAGGGGAAGTTCCGTGGCGGCGACGGCATTGTCCGCGAAATCGAAGTGCTCACGGATTGCGATGTAACGTTGCTGGCCGATCGCCGCTCGCGCGGTCCGTGGGGACTATCCGGCGGTGCAGAAGGCGCTCCCGGACGAGCCGTCGTGACTCGCCGCGACGGATCTACCGAGCAGATGCCCGGCAAGTTCAGCACGCGTCTGCGCAAGGGTGAACGCATCCGAATCGAAACGCCGGGAGGCGGTGGCTGGGGCCGGCACTAAAACTTTTGTGGAGGCTTCAAGAGAACAGTCATGCACATTCTCAAATCGGTGGGCGTTATGTCGGTGGCGAAAATCATGGGGTTCATCTATGGTTGCCTGGGGCTCATCTTCGTCCCGTTTTTCCTGCTCTTTGCTCTGGTTGGGTCTTTTGCCCAAAAAGACGCTTCCTTCGCGCCCTTTGCCGGGCTGCTTGGCATCGTTATGGCCGTACTGATGCCGGTTCTCTACGGCGTGATGGGCTTCGTCATGGGCGCCATCGGCGCGGCTCTGTACAACTTCATCGCGAAGAAAGTCGGCGGATTCGAGATGGAGTTTGAGATCCGGCCATCCGGTGTTGTTGCATCATATTCTCTGGTTCCTCCTCCAACGCCGCCCATCTAATTGCCAGAGGAAGCCGAACGATGACGACAGATCTCGCAGCGCATTATCTCGATGAAATTCGGCGGCAGTTTCGCGGCCACAAACGCATGGGCGAAGGAGCGACGAGCCAGTTGCGGGATGACGATTTCTTCGTCCAACTTGATCCTGAAGCGAACTCGGTGGCGATTCTCGTGAAGCATCTAGCGGGGAATATGCGTTCGCGCTTCACAGACTTTCTTACGACCGACGGCGAGAAGCCGGACCGCTTCCGCGACCGCGAGTTCGAGTTGACCCCTGCAACCACGCGCGCAGACGTGATGCGCTGGTGGGACGAAGGCTGGGCTTGCGTCTTCGCCGCGATCGAACCGCTCAAGCCCGAAGACGTCATGCGGACTGTGACGATCCGCAACGAGCCCCACACCGTGCTTCAGGCCATCAACCGTCAGATCGCACACTATGCCCAGCACATCGGCCAGATCGTGTTTCTGGCCAAGCATCTGCGCTCGGGCGAATGGAAGACGCTGAGCATCCCGCGGGGGAAATCGGAAGAGTATAAAGATCACAAGGTGATGGCGCCACGGTTTGAAAAGGGAGTGCCGCGCGACAAGTAGAACGCGCTACAGACCTGGCCCGTAATACCGGTAGTGCCCTGTGATCTTCCAGTTGAAGAGCACATCTTCCATCTTGGGCCCCCCGATGTTGTGGACGATCATGTAACGTCCGCTCCAGCGGTCTTTCTGGTCGACGATAATGCCGATATGAGGCACATTCCCGCCGAGGTCCCAGGTGACAAGGTCACCTGGTTTATAGTCGTCGGCCCGATTCGTGATCGGTAAGGACTGGCCCTTACGCTGGAAGAATACTTGCAGGTTCGGAACCCGGCGGTGGTCGATGTTTGGGTCGGGATGCCCTCGAAGCCAGCGCCACTTCCTCGGATAGGCGTCGAAGTTCTTCGCCATATCCTCGTGAACTTCCTTCTGAAGATCAACACCGACGGCGCGGTACGAGCGGATAATCTCATCCGTGCAAACGCCCGTGTCGGGCGGCACATCTCCGCCGGGATATGG
>DATEJO010000144.1:0-28209 GCA_035277905.1 Candidatus Sulfotelmatobacter sp. | reverse complement strand
AGCGTGACCTGCGCCGACTGATACTTCACCTCAGGCATGATGCCGTATGGCAACCCTCCGACATCGAGCCGCTCGATCTGCCCGTTAGCGCGGCGCAGGATGGGATTGTTGTGTCCCGCGTTGATGTAATCGAGCGTGCGGCGAGCGGCGTCGTACTCAGCGAGAAACGCCGTCGTGAAACGCAGTCCTCCCTGGCTGTTCGTGCAAGCGTAACGATTCATGTTCGCGGCCAGTTCTGGGAGTGCCACCTGTGCTGTCGACAGAGTCTTCAAGCTCGCCTGAAAAGTCGCCATCAACATTGCCGCAGGGATGCTCTTGCCCGCGACGTCCGCCACCGCGAGCACCACTCGATTTTCGTCGTTCGTTTTACCGGGCCGCGGGAACACGTCATAGTAGTCGCCGGCAACGGTGTTGGCAGGACGCGTGGCATACGCAATGGCGAGCCCCGGGATCTGCGGCGCAGCCCCCGGAAGAAGCCATGTCTGGATTTCCTTGGCGATCTGCAGATCGCGTTTCATCACCACGCGATCGCCAATTTCCAGGATCAACAACAGCAGCAGAATCAGACCGCCCCAGAAGTGGAGATCGAATTCGACGGCGTAGACTTTGCCCTCAAACTGGAACGCCCCTTGCGGAATTACCAGCAGAATCAGTGCAAACAGCAGCAGGACGCGCCGGGCGGGCGAGAGCTTCTCGAACACCGCCCAGAAGAATTCCTTGATGACGTGCAGGTGGCGGCCGCGATTCGTCAGGCCTTCCGGCGTCTTGGCGGCAACGTCTTTCGAATACAGCCGATAGCTGGCGCGCGCCTCCGACTCGAACTGTGACCACAGCTGGCTGAGTTCCAATCCCTCGGTCACCCGGCGCCAGAAATTTCGCAAACGCATGCCGAATGGAAGATGCTGGGTCGGAGCTTGTCCAGTAGTTGGGGGATAGGAGGCCATCGCTTACGAGGAGATTATAGAAGGGAACCAATCATTGAGCCATCGGGCGATCGAGCCGTTCGGCGATTGAGTAATTGCGTAATTGAGAAATTGAGCAATTGGATCCGATGAGGCTGACGGTTTTTAGAACAACTCCAACTGTTGGTCGAACGCTTCGACTGGCCACTTCGTGGCGAACGCCGGTTTGCTCCTACGATGCGCCCGCGTTAGCTTGTACTTCTCACGCAACCGCCCGATGAGTTCTGAAAGACGCTTGGCATAAGCCGGCGGAAGAAACGCACGATCCTGATACCGTTTACGATAATTCTCCACCAGATGCGGAAAGTTCTGCTCGAGAAACGGGAGAAACACAGCCGCCGAGCACGGCTTCAGAAACAAAGGATTCGCGAATACATAATCCGCTCCCGACTCGGCAGCCGCTCGAATGAGCGCCTCCAGATCCGCCGGCGCATCGGTGATTCCGGGGACCACGGGCGAGCAGCTGATTCCCACACGCAATCCAGCCTCCGCCAGCGCGCGTACTGCATTCAGGCGCAGATCGGGACGCGGAGCGCGCGGCTCCAGAATTCGCGCCAGATCGCTATCGAGCGTCGTGATCGTAATGTGCACCGACAACTTGTTCGCCCGCGCCACTTCCTTGAGCAGATCGAGATCGCGCATCATCAGATTGGACTTGCTCGCGATGCCAAGTTCATATCCGCTATGCCGCGCGAACTCCTCCAGAATTCCCCGCGTTACTTCATAGCGGCGCTCCGCGGGCTGGTACGGATCGGTCGCCGTGCCGAGTGCAATCGATTCGTGCGGCTTCACCTTCCGTAGTTCATGGCGCAATAAACCGGCGGCGTGCTGTTTGACGTAGATTTTCTGCTCGAATTCCATCCCGTCGCGCATTTCCATGAACTCATGCGTGTACCGGGCATAGCAGTAGCGGCATCCGAATTCGCATCCCCGGTAGGGATTGATGGTCCACGTGAAAGGCATCTGCCGCCGGCTGACGCAGCGGTTCAACAGGGATTTCGAGGGCAGGGTGAAGTATTCGACATTGTGCCCCTCGCGGAGAGCTTCTCCTCCGGCCGCGAGGCGCGCAATACCAATCAGCTTGGGCTTGTCGCCCATCGGAAGCAAGGGAAGGGAGGCCATAATTCGCCTTTTGTTCGCCTATGCTACCGCGCAGCGCGCCACGCGTCAATACCGGAGAGATGAAACGCTAGCCCTGAGACTTTGCTGGATCAATGCAGCGAAATCTTGTAAACGGTGCCGTTGTTGGACGCGCCTCCAGAGTACGTCACGCCATAAAAGTCGCCGTTTGTGCCTTGAACCAGCCCGCTCGTTGGAGCGTAGCCATCCGTACAGTTTGTCAGCGAGCAGAACGCATAGACCGTGCCCTCTTGACCGGTCGTCGTGACTTTGAAGATCGTGCCGGCTGCGATGCCCTGACTGGAGTACGGACCGCCACTGGAGTTAGTCCCGTAGAGATTCCCGTTCGAGCCCTGAATCAGTGACGCATAGGGAGCCCCACCTTCTCCTCCGTGGAAGCGATGTAATGTAGTCAACACTCCCGCAGGCGTGATCTTGAATACGGTGCCCTGCCCAAGCGTCCCGCCGTATCCGCCATTGCGCGTTGTGCCGTAGAAATTCCCGTCCTTGGCTTGGATCAGGCTGTCGAACGGATAAGCTCCGTCAGTCCAGTTCCTCTTCGATCCGAAGTTGTGCAGCGTCGTGAGCTTCCACGATGAACTCAGCTTGTATACCGTGCCACCGCTGAAATCGGTGCCAGTCCCGCCATTGTAGAGAGTGCCATAAAAGCTCCCATCGGAGGTCTGCAACAATCCGGCAAAAGGAACGGCCCCGTCGAGGCAGTAGCCGGTACTATTCATGTCATTGCAGAACTGGAACATGGTGGTCAGTTGACCCGACGTTGTGATTTTGAATACCGTGCCAAAGCCTTGGCAGGCGCAGCCGTTGTCGGCAGCATTATTGCCTCCGGATGGCGTCGTTCCGTAGAGGTTGCCGTCCGCGCCCTGGATCAACGCTCCGTAGGGGGTCGCCCCATCGGGGCAGCTGAAGTAGCCCACCGCGGGACAGAAACTATAAAGCGAGGTGAACTGGCCGTCGGGCGTAATTTTAAAGACCGTGCCGCATCCGGTATTGGATAGATTCCCACTCACGCAGTTGCTGCCGCCCAAATAGGTTGTACCGTAGAAGTTGCCATCTTTTGCCTGCAGCAACGTTCCGATCGGATCTTCGCCGTCTGTGCAGTTCGTCTGCGAACAAAAACTGTAGAGTGTGGTCAACACACCATCGGGAGTTATTTTGAAAATCGTGCCGTAGTCTCCGTTGGCTCCGCCGGAAGAGGTCACGCCATAGAAGTTGCCGTCGCTCGCGTGCATTAAAGATTGCGGAGATTTTCCGTTGGTTCCGTCGAAGCTTACGAGAGTTGTGAGTGTTTGTGCTGAAGAACTGATTGTGGCTGCAGCCCAGAATATAAACGTTACGCAAATCATTCGGGCCAAATACAACTTGCTCATGGAAGACTCCTTGTCGCGTTGAAGCGAGACTGGTGTTGTTTCGGAACACGCCGTACCCACAGAAGTTGCGCGTGAGTGTTTAACTTCTCAGTGGCCCTTAGCGGAGTACTTTCGGGGAGGAGTTGAAATGCTCCACTTTGATTTTGATCTACCGCAATATCCAACTGTGTTCGCTCACCATGCGGCAAACGCAGCGAAGGTGTCAAGATGAACGAATTTGCACGGGCGTGATTGCAATTAAAGACCTGAAGCAGAACAGGATTCAGCGAAGATGAAAAGACCTGTCCTCCTCAGCGGCGGAAGCAGGATCTCTGCAGGAAGGGGCTCCTCGTTGTCGCGTCATTCCGCAACTCTGAGGGCAGCAAGCGAAGATAGGGTAAAACCTGTATGGATCGCCGCATCACCTCACCGATAAGTTTTACTAAGACTTAGCATTGCATCCCGTACGGCTTTCTGAACTTTTCATCTGCGGGCGGTTCGAATGCCACGACTCGGGAAATGGACGAAATCTAAAGTCTCATGTCATCGAAAGAGTCTTCGCCAAAATCTTCGTTGCACGGCCAGGTCGAACGCCGTTTTGGTGTGCTGCCGAATTTCTTTCGACTCGCTCCTGAGACTCCAGAGATCACAGAAAAAATGTGGGGATTTGCGCTCGCCGCATATCTCGACAATCCACTTCCCGCCCTCTTCAAAGAACGGCTCTTCGTTTATCTCTCGAGGTTTTGCGAAGTTCGCTACTGCATCGCGCGGCATGTGGGATTCCTGGCCGGTCTGGGGCACGCCTCGGGCGCAGCTGATTGCCCACCCCAGCCGATAGTGGACATTCTGCGCCTGATCCGGCGTCCACTTGCGAAGGCGCAGCAATTGGCGTTCTTCCAGTCACTCTGCAATGAATTGGAAACTCCCCTGGCTGATCTTCCAGGCTCCGGTTCGCAGATGGAAGAAGCTCTATTTGGGCTGGTCGCTCACGTTTTCCTGCAAACGCCGCATGCGCGCCGCTGTCTGGATTGCCTGCAGCACGCATTGGGAGAGATCCGGCTGCAGTATTTGATTCTTCTGCTCGCCTTCATCCGCGCGGCGCATTTCTGGACGAAGGTCCATCCCGCGCTGTCTTTAGAAGACGACGTCAAAGACCTGCTTGCCACGCATGAGGCCCTTGCGGGCAGCGTCTTGAAGGATACAGAGGCCAGCACAGATGTCATCGGCCAGATGCTGCTCGACGAATTGCCCTCGTTGCGTCTGAAAGCCGACAAGGCAATCGCTCTGCTCGCCGCCATCGTCGATTCTTCAGAAGATGCCATTGTCAGCAAGAGTCTGGATGGGACTATCACCAGCTGGAACAAGAGCGCCGAACGAATGTTTGGCTACACCGCGGCGGAGTCCATCGGTCAGAGCATTATGCTCATCATTCCGCCCGAGCGGCAGGATGAAGAAGACAGGATCATCGCCGGAATAAAAGCGGGAAAGAGTGTTGAACACTTTGAAACGGTGAGGATGAGAAAAGATGGCACCCCGATCGATGTTTCGCTCACGATTTCTCCCGTGCGCGATGCGACTGGCCGTATCGTTGGAGCTTCCAAGATCGCGCGTGATGTCACGGACCGCAGACGCACAGAAAACGCGCTGCGAGAGAGCGAAGAGCGCTTTCGTCATTTGGCGGAAAGCCTGGATCTCGAAGTGCGCGAGCGCACCAGAGAACTGATAGAACGCAATGCGGAAATGAGCCTGCAAGCGGACCAGGTCCGCGACCTGAGTCACCAGTTGATGCGAACCCAGGACGACGAACGTCGCAAGCTGGCACGCGAACTTCACGACAGCACAGGGCAATTACTGGTTGCGCTGAGCATGAATATTGCGACCATCCAGGAACAGCACCTCGATATGAATGAAACCAGCAAAAGAGTTTTGTCGGACTCAGCGGCGCTGGTCGAACAGATCACGCGCGAGGTTCGCACAATCTCCCATCTGCTGCATCCGCCCCTGCTCGAAATCGCCGGCCTCCGTTCAGCCATCCAGTGGTATGCCGACGGCTTTGCCGAACGCAGCAAAATCGGGGTCGAAATCCAGATCCGCCGTGACTTTCCGCGGCTGAATGATGAAATCGAGCTGGCAATTTTCCGCATGGTGCAGGAGTGTCTTACCAACATTCATCGCCACTCGGGTAGTCCAACTGCATTGATCCAGGTCGAAAAGCGGGGCGCCGACGTGATCGTTCGCGTGCAGGATCGCGGAAAGGGCATAGCGCACCCGGCCCACAGCGGTACCCGGTCCGATGCCGCCTTCAAAGTCGGGGTCGGTCTGCGCGGAATGCAAGAACGGCTGAACCAGATCGGCGGGAACCTTCAAATGCAGTCAGATGACGCCGGAACCGTAGTGACAGCCACCATTCCCTCTGCGCGCACGTTGGCGGAGGATGAAGCCCAGGAACGCGTCAGTTAATACTCGACAATTTCACAGTCTGGGCATGAAGTCCTGCGTACAGCGAAAACCGTAGGTCCATTGAGGGGAATTCCCGCGATAATAAGCAGCGGCTCCCCAGCGTTGCCTATGGATTCACACCAAGTCGCCTGTCCCGGGAGGGCTCCCGGCACTGACCCGAACACGATGAGCGCTGTCCAGATTCTAATTGCCGACGACCACGATTTGTTCCGGCGAACGGTGAGGTCTTTCATCGAATCGCAACCCGATTGGTCCGTCTGTGGGGAAGCCGGCGACGGGATGGATGCCGTCGAAAAGGCCAGGCAGCTGCGTCCCCATCTCGTGTTGATGGATATCAACATGCCCCGAATGGATGGTCTCGAGGCGACCCGCATCATCCGCCGCGAACTGCCCGACTGCAAAGTCATCGTCGTTACGCAGAACCACCCCAGCATTGCCCGTCAGCAGGCGGCCGCTGTCAACGCGCAGGGTTATGTCTCGAAATCTGATTTAGCCCGAGACTTGCCGGAGACCATTGAAAATGTCCTCGGCAATCGCAGACAGGAACTCGCCTCTCTGGCAGCCGAGGAACCCGCGCCCACCGAAGAAACTTTCCGAGGTGGTGCCTTGGGACGCCTGGTCACCGAATTCGATTGGACAAAGACTCCGCTTGGTTCAATTCAACAGTGGCCTCAAAGCCTGAAGACTGTGGTTCGCGCGATGTTGGCGTCCCGCTTTGCCATGTGGATGAGTTGGGGGCCGGAACTCACGTTTCTCTACAACGATGCCTACGCCAAGATGACGCTCGGCAAAAAGCATCCGTGGGCGTTGGGGAAGCGATCCCAGGAAGTGTGGGAAGAAATCTGGGAGGATATCGGGCCCCGGCTTGAAAAAGTACTACGCAATGGCGAATCAACCTGGGACGAAGCGCTCATGCTGTTCCTGGAGCGTAGCGGATACCGCGAAGAGACCTATCACACTTTTTCCTACAGCCCGCTGTTCGGGGACGATGGCAAGACCGCCGGGAATCTTTGCGTGGTGACCGAAGAAACGGATCGCGTCATCAGCGACCGCCGGCTAAACACGTTGCGTTCGCTCGCCGCCGAATTGAACAAGACGACTACCGAGGACGATGTCGTAGTCGCGGTTGGCCGCTGCCTCGACGAAAATCAGAAAGACTTGCCGTTCACGCTGATGTACCTGTTCACCGAAGAGGGCAAGCAGGCGCGCCGCGTGTGCCAAACCGGGATTGCTGCGGGTCATTCGGCTGCGCCTGAATTGATGGAGCTCGCGGAACATCAGGCATGGCCATTTGCCGAACTGCTTGGCGGAAAAGATTCGTTCCTTGTTGAGGATTTGCAAGCGAGATTCGAGTTGCTTCCCGCGGGGTTCTGGGACAAGTCTCCCTCACGTGCCCTTTTGCTGCCCCTCACGAGCCAAGGGCAGGCTATGCCCACGGGAGTGCTCGTGGCCGCTCTGAACCCCTATCGTCCGCTCGACGTAAGCTATGGCGGGTTCATGAATCTCGTCGCCGGGCAGATCTCGGCTGCTATGGCCAATGCGCGCGCTTATGACGCAGAGCGAAAACGCGCCGAGGCTCTCGCCGAAGTTGATCGCGCCAAGACCGCATTCTTCAGCAACGTGAGCCACGAATTCCGCACTCCTTTGACGTTGATGCTGGGTCCCCTGCAGGATCTGCTGGCCCGGAGCCAGACTCACCTCACTCCGATGGCAAAAGAGCAAATCGAACTTGCCAATCGGAATGGCGCCCGGCTCTTGCGGCTTGTGAATACGTTGCTCGACTTCTCCCGCATCGAAGCCGGCCGCGCCGAGGCCGTCTATCAGGCGACGGACCTGGCAGGCTTTACTGCAGAGCTGGCCAGCGTATTCCGGTCTGCCACGGAGAAAGCAGGTCTCCGGCTGGTCGTCGATTGCCTGCGTCTTGGGCAGCCCGTCTATGTGGATCGCGACATGTGGGAGAAGATCGTCCTCAATCTGATCTCCAACGCTTTCAAGTTCACCTTCGACGGAGAAATCGCCGTCAGCCTCACTCGTGCCGGGGACTTCGCCGAGTTGAGAGTTCGAGACACAGGAGTCGGCATCCCTCCCGACGCAATCCCACGGCTGTTCGAGCGGTTTCACCGAGTGCCCAACACGCGGAGCCGCACCCACGAAGGCACCGGCATCGGCTTGGCTCTGGTGCAGGAGTTGGTGAAACTGCACGGCGGTTTGATTCGAGTCGAAAGCACCTTGGGGAAAGGAACCACATTTATCGTCAGTATCCCCTTCGGGCAAGACCATCTCGCCTCAGGGCAACTCGGTGGACGCCGGAATCTGACTTCGACGGCGGTGGGTGCAAAGCCTTACGTCGAAGAGGCGCTGCGCTGGCTACCCGATTCTGCCAATGTCGAAGAGGAGATTCCGACCGACGAGTTGCTTCCCGTTGTGTGCCCTCCTATCCCGGAACGCGGAACTCGTCCTCGCATTCTGATCGCGGATGACAATGCCGACATGCGCCAGTATCTCTCCCGCCTGCTGTCAGAACATTACCATGTTGAAGGCGTTCCCGATGGGAGAGCGGCGCTGCAGGCGGCGCGAGAGCGTCCGCCCAGCCTGATCCTGAGCGACGTCATGATGCCGGGGCTTGATGGTTTTCAGTTGCTGGCTGCGATTCGCGAAGACCAGAGTACCCGCAGAATTCCCGTCGTGCTGCTTTCGGCCCGGGCCGGAGAAGAATCGAGAGTCGAAGGCATGCAAGCTGGGGCAGACGACTACCTGATCAAGCCGTTTTCAGCTCGGGAACTGCTAGCGCGCATCGGCGCCCGGCTGGAGATCGCGCGTTTGCAAGCCGAAGGCGAACAACTGTATCGCGATCTCGCGGAGTCCCTCGAAAAAAAGGTGCAGCTGCGAACCCGGCAACTGGAGCAGCGCACGACCGAGTTGTTGAAGCAATCGGAAGACATTCGGAATCTCTCGGCACAGCTGCTTCAGATTCAAGATGAAGAGCGACGGCGCATCGCGCGCGAACTGCACGATAGCGCGGGCCAAACATTGACAGTCCTGGCCATGAGCTTGGCTCAGTTGGCCGAACAAGCAAAGACAAAAGCGCCCGAGATGTCTGTTCAGGCTGAGACCTCTGAAAAAATCGTGCAGCAGCTGCAGCAGGAGATACGGACCGCCTCCTACCTCTTGCATCCTCTTCTGCTCGACGAACGAGGTCTGACTTCTGCTTTGCGGTGGTACATGGACGGGATAAAGGAACGCACCTCTCTGGATGTTTCTCTCGATGTTCCCGCAGACTTCGGGAGAATTCATGGCGAGTTGGAGGTTGTGCTCTTCCGTCTCGTTCAAGAATGTTTGACTAATATCCATCGTCACTCCGGCAGCAAGATGGCTAGCATCCGTCTGGCTCGCGACCGAAACGCGGTGTCTCTGGAGATTCGAGACGGAGGCAAGGGCATCTCGCCCGAACGGCTGGCTCAAATTCAGGCAGGCGGCTCTGGCGTCGGAATTCGAGGCATGCGCGAACGCGTAGCCCAGTTTTCCGGAACGATGAACGTCGAATCAGATGCGTCCGGAACCAGAATTCTGGTGACAATTCCAATTCCAAAATCAGTCTCAGGGGACGAAACTGGATTCAGTGAGCCCCTCCCCGCCGCGGTTTAGCTATCATCTCTTTACAAGCGAGTAGTAAAGGTGCAGAATTTTTCCGGCCCTTAAACTATCTGCCGGAGATGGGTTGTCCTTCATGTCCAATCTTTGGAGTCCTCGTCGGCTTCGCAGTCCATTATTTTTTGCCTTCAGCGCAATATCGATTTTTCTGGTCGTGCTGCTCAGTGCGTCCGTTGCGCAGCAGTCTCCCTCAGCGCAGGAAACGCCCTCTCCGCAGTCGACCGCCAAGCACACGACGGTTGTCAATGTGAACGAGGTATCCCTGAACCTGGTTGTGCGCGACAAAAAGGGAAAGCTGGTTCCCGATCTCAAGCCGGAAGATATAGCCGTTACCGATGGTGACGTTGCGGTCAAAATCTCCACTCTGCATCTGGTTAGCGGCAAGACCGGCGAGCATTTGATCACACTTCTGTTCGATCAGATGGATTCATCGGCGAGCACCAACGCCCGCGATATCGCCGGAAAAATGCTCAAGATGGTTCCGGAAGAGGGCTTCTGGTTTTCGGTGATGAAGGCCCAAACCCGCCTCATGCTCTACCAGGGATTCAGCGACAACCGCCAGCATCTGATGGATGCGATCAACTATGCCACTGATGACGAGAAGGCCAAAGAAGCCAACGCCGTAGAGTCCGCCGAACGGGAACTCATCTCGATTGCTCACACAGGCGTCGATTCCTCCGGCGCCCGAATCTCGGCTGAGCAGCGGGCGAATGCGCAGGTCCTGTTCGCCGCGCTCCAGGAGTCGCAGCGTGCGTCACAGGAATTGCACACTCAGCCTGGCCTCACGGCACTGCTGGCCTTGTCCCGAGCGGAACGCACCGTTCAGGGCCGAAAGACCATCATCTATTTCACCCAAGGGCTGCACGCGGATACGAGTTCCGAAACCCGGGTGCGAGATGTCATCGGAGCGGCGAACCGCGCCGGCGTGAGTATCTACGTCATCGACGCAAACGCGCTGACCGGACAGATCGACCAGAATCTGATGGCAATGATGGCGATTGGGAATCAACGGTCGGCAATGGCGCAGAATGGGCCGGCGCCGACGACGACCACGGGCGCAGGCGGCACTCCGCAATCCGTTCCCCAACCGCCCCCGGGTCTGGCCCCGATGGTCAGCAATCAACTGGAGCGTTACGAGGGAGCGGATCCGAACGGTCACAAGAACCCTCTTGTCGGCCTCGCTGAAAATACTGGTGGCGCCTATGTACCCTCCGGCGACAGCATGAAGAAACCTCTGCGTCGCATGATCGAGGACATGACGACCTACTACGAAGCGTCCTACACATCGCCGGTTGAAAACTACGATGGCCAGTTTCGCCCTATTGAGATTAAGCCGCTGCGGGCCGGATTGAAGATCAGTTCCCGCGCCGGATATTTCGCCTTGCCGCCCGACACGGGACAAACGATCCGCCCGTTCGAAGCGCCATTGCTGAAAGTTCTGACAGAGGCCCAGCTGCCCAGCGATGTGCCATTCCGCGCGCAAGTGTTGCGTTTAGGAGATCTCCCGACTGGAAACGAGAACTCGCTCGTCGTCGAGGTTCCGATCGGCGAATTGCAATCGCAGAACGATGCCAACTCGAACCTCTATGCGGTCCACATTTCGATCGCCGTGCAAATCAAGAACAAGGCCGGAGAAGTCGTCGAACACTTTGGGGAAGACATCCCCCGCCACGGATCGTTGAGCGCGAAAGATGCGCAGCCGCTATTTATCACGATGCAACGCCACTTCGCGGAAGAGCCTGGCGAGTACACGCTCGAAGCGGCGGTTCTCGATCAGAACAGCGGAAAACTCGGCGCGCAACGCGTTCCCTTCCAGATCGCACGGTCGGGCAACGGACCATCGTTGAGCGACATCAGCATGGTGCGCCGCATCGATCCTGTTCCGCAGGAGGCCGATCCCTCCGAACCCATGCGCTACGGCAGCGGCAAAGTCGTTCCGGGACTGTCGAATGGTCTGCCCAAGGGCACGAAAGAGCTTTCGTTCTTCTTCGTCGTTCATCCCGACCCGAACTCGACGGATGCAGCGCGCCTGGAAATGGAAGTTCTGAAGAGCGGAGAGCCGATTGCACAGGTGCCGCTGACGGTTCGAAAAACCACGGGTCCGGTATCGATTCCATATTTGACGTCGATCCAGACTGCGACTCTTCCGCCCGGTCAATACCAGGTGATCGAGCGGCTAACGCAGGGCTCGAAAACTTCGGAGCAAGCAGTCGCATTCCAGATTGAGGGCCCTGCCGGGGTCACAGTGGCTTCCGCGACTCCGGCCCCTTTGACGAAGGAAGATGCCGAGCCGCTCGCTGATACCGGGATGAAACTTCCGGACTCCGAAACGCCTGGGCACGAGGGATTGGTGATCAAAGCCCTGCCGGCGGACCAGTCGACCGCGCCTTCACCGCAGCAGATTGATGCGATGATCGCCGCCGCCCGGAAGCGCGCGCTCGAATACGGCAAGACGCTGCCGAATTTTCTTTGCATCGAAATGACCAACCGCTCCGTTGATGCTTCCGGTAACGGCCGCTGGAAGCACCGCGATTCGCTCGGCGAATTGCTGAGCTATCACGACAACAAAGAATCCAGAACGACGCTGGAGATCAACGGGAAACGCAGTTCGCTGAAGCGCGCCGACATGAATTCCAGCTGGCCCCTTTCGGTCGGAGAATTCGGCGCCATGCTCAATCTTGTGTTCCAGCCCTCCTCGAAAACCGAATTCGAGTGGAAAGAGGCTGCCGCCCTTGGCGACGGCAGCGGCACCGTGCAGGTTTTCAATTACCGCGTCGACCGGAAGAACGCGACGATCGTACTAACTGAAGGTAACGAAGACGCGGCAGTTGGATTCCATGGGCAGGTTTATCTCGATCCCTCGACCGGCGGAGTCCGGAGAGTGACGCTGGAGGCGGATGGCATTCCGCACTCATTCGCGGTTCATGCCGCATCGATGACTGTTGATTACGATTTCGTTGGAATCTCCGGGCGCGATTACCTGCTGCCGGTTCGCTCCAGCGTGCGCCTCGAAAAAGGACATCACAAGATCGAACTGAACGAGATCACCTTTCGCAGCTACCGCCGCTTCGCCTCCCGCACCAGGATCAAAATGATCCACTGATCGATCGCGTAGGCGACTCGTTGAATTATTCAAAACTCAGCAACAAAGATGTCATGCTGAGCGCAGAACGAGTAAGCGAAGCGAACTCGTTCGCAGTCGAAGCATCCCTACTGCTTCTCCGATGCCGCTGCCTCCGCGGGCTTCTGAAACAACTTCGGATCCAGTTGCGGATTCACTTCAATCTTCTGAAACTCCGACGTGCTGGTCGCCGATCCATTCTGCTTGTTGTCGTGCTTGTACGGCAGATTGATCCCGTCGGCGTTACGCCAGTCCGTAAGGTCCGTCTCGCCGTCGAACGATCCCATCTGTCCCATGCCTTTATATTTCTCGCGGAGAATGTAGCCGGTCTTTGGATCGATATACCACCGCACCCACGGAACCGCACCGCCAATATCTACGATCGCGGCATCGGTATCTCCGATCTTTTCCGTTCCTGCAGCCGCAAACGTGAACGCCGGATCATCCGCGTGCTGCGCGATGTACACGAGATCGTGATGCAGTTGCGCCATCATTTCAGTCTTCTGCTGCGGTGGCATGCTGCGCGATCCCATGCCGGGAATCGCCATGAATCCCTCGTCCGGCGACACCACAATCGTCAGCTTTCCTTGCGGGGTCGTCACGTCGACGTGCATCTTGTCCGGGAATGCCATGGCGACTTCCAGCGGGGTGGGAGGCCCGCCGCCATTGCTCTGGCTGATGTTCACGCGCATGGTTTTGATCGACTGCAGTTTCGGAAGTCCGCCCATGGCCGCCGCGACCTTTTCCGCCAAAGCCTTACCCTCGGGATTAGACGCCGCGGGCTGTGACGACTCTTTCTCCGCCGGTGGCGCCGGAATCGTGATGTCGATCTTCTTCACTTCGCCAAGAGTCGAAAGCGGCTTGTCGAAATCTTTCGTGTTCCCGACCACCAGCACTGCAAGCTGATCTTTATGCAGATATTTCTGAGCCACGCGGTTCACGTCTGCCGGCGTGACCTTCTTGATTTCGGACTCATACTTGTCGAGCCAGTCGGGCGGATATCCGTAGTACTCGTAGGTCATCCGCTCCGCTAGAATTTTGTCGGGCGAATCGAGGCGGAAGATGAACGCGTTCAGAATCGCATCTTTGGCGCGCTGGATTTCGTCCGCCGTGATCGGGTCTTTCGCCAGATTGTCGATATCTTCGTCCGTCGCGCGAATCGACTCGACCGTGCTCTGGCTCTTCGTCCCAAGCGCGATCTGCAGAATGCCAGGATGCCCAAAATTGGTGCCGATGCCTCCTCCAACCCCATAAGCCAGCCCGCGTTTCGTGCGGATGTCGTTGAACAGGCGCGACGAAAATCCTCCGCCGAACGCCTCGTTAAAAACGCTGATGGCGTAGTAGTCGGGATTGTCGCGGGTCGTGCCCAGAGCGACCATGCGAATGTTGCTCTGGTTCACATCGTCTTTGGGAATCAGATAGTACCCGGGCTTCGCCGGAGAATATTCGATCTCATTCTTCGGGAGCGTTGCGCCTTTTGGCCACGAATCAAATGCCGCGCGCAGCTTGGCTTCCATCGCCGCGGAATCGAAATCTCCGCTGATGCCGAGAATGATGTTGTTCGGGTGAACATACTTCTTGTGCCACGCGATCAGATCTTCTCGCGAAATCGGTGCAACCGTGGAGTATTCGGGAATTCGCGCGTAAGGATTATCAGGGCCGTACGCCAGCTTGACCGCCTCGCGATGCGCGATTTCGCTGACATCATCGTTACGCCGTGAGATTGAATCCTCTTCACCCTTCTTCGCGATATCAATCTTGTCGGCGCGGAACTCAGGGTTCTGCAGCACGTCGGCGAAAACTTTGAATACGTCGTCGAGATCGCCCTTTAGGCACGAGAAAGAGATATTGGTGGAGTCAGGCCCTCCGCCCGTTTCAACTTTCGCGGCGCGCACCTCCAGAAAGTCGTCGAGCTGATCGCCGGTCCGCGTCTTTGTCCCGCCGGTCCGCCAGACTTCTCCATAGATATCGACTAGACCAACCTTGCTTGCCGGTTCGTTCACCGAGCCGCCGCGAATGCGTGCGAAGCCGTTGATCAGCGGTAATTCATGATCTTCCTGCAGGAAAATCACCATGCCATTCGAAAGTTCAATGCGCTTCGGCTGCGCCGGTTTGAATGCAGGCAGCTGCGGAATTGGAATCTGCTTCCAGCTTGTAACCTGCGCGGAAAGCCGCGGCATCGGAATGAAACTCACTGCAGCGAGCAGAATAAAGAGGATGGATTTTTTCATTGCCCACCTCCCTGATTTTCCGAAGCGCCGCCGGACTGCGCGCCTCCCCCAGGAGATCCGCCACCACCGGTTTCAATGATTCCCACCGTCCGGTTCGTATCGACAAACACTTCGTTAGCAACGCGCCGAATGTCGGCCTTGCTGACCTGCTCGATCCGGTCCACGGACTTGAACAGCTCGCGCCAATCGCCGTAGCGAGTCTGGTAGGTCGCCAGCTGCGTAGCGAGTCCTTCGTTATCGTCAAGGCCGCGAATCAGGTTGGCCTTCGCCCGCGTCTTGATCATCTTCAATTCCTCGTCGCTGATGTCTTCCTTTTTCAGGCGGTCGATCTCGGCGTGAATCGCATCCGCCATCTCCTGCGGCTTGTGCCCCGGCAGCGGCACCGCTAGAAACGCGAACAGGTGCGGATACTTGATGCCCGGATAACCGGTGATGCCTTCCGAATATGAAGCGATCTTCTTGTCGCGTACCAGCGCACGATACAGCCGCGAAGTTCGTCCTTCCGACATCAGATCGCTGATTGCGTCGAACACCGCGTCGTCTTTGCTCCGGTAATCGGGCCGGTGGTAGCCCTCGATGTAAATCGGCTGCGATTGCTCCATGAGCACGACACGGCGTTCGGAATCCTGCGGAGGTTCCACTGTCGTCGTCTCATCCGGCTTGGGACGAGCGGGCAAGCGTCCGAAATATTTCTCGAGGATCGGCATGGCCTGCGCGGGTTTCACGTCGCCAGCCACGGCGACAACCATGTTCGATGGCACGTAGTAGCGGTCAAAGAATTTCTGCGCATCGGTCGCGGAAAAATGATTCAGGTCCGACATCCATCCCACCGTCGGCCGGTGATACGGATGCGCCGCAAACGCCTCCTCGGTGAATTGCTCGAGCAACCGTCCGAAAGGATTGCTGTCCGTGCGCATGCGCCGCTCTTCAATCACCACATTCCGCTCTTTGTAGAACTCACGCATCACCGGGTGCAGAAATCGTTCCGACTCGAGATACGCCCAGAGTTCCAGGCGATTTTCGGGCAGGGAATAGTGATATCCGGTCTCGTCGTAGTTGGTGAAGGCGTTCATGTCTTCGCCGCCGTTCTGCTCCACGATCTTGCCGAATTGATTCGGAACCACGTACTTGTCGGCCTGCGCAATGGCGTCCTTCCACGCTTTTTCGAGTTCAGCAAGCTTCGCTTTGTCCTGGCCGACCGTCTTGTCGCGTTCGGCCACATAAGCGGCGTAAGCCGTTTCGACTTTCGCGAGCGCGGGCTTTTCGGCCGCATAGTCGGTCGTACCGATCTTGTCGGTGCCCTTGAACGCCATGTGCTCAAACATGTGCGCGAGGCCTGTTTCGCGCATCGGATCCTGCGAGGAACCGGCGTCCACCAGCGTGAAGAACGAGAACACGGGAGCCTCCGGCCGCTCGCACACGATCAGCGTCAGGCCGTTGGGAAGCTTCTTGACGGTCACCCGTTTCTCGAACGAGGCGACGTCCTGGGCCAGGGCAAGTGCAGAAAGAATGAAGACAATGAAAAGAACGCAGGTAATTTTCAGGCTATGGTGTTTCATCGGACCTCCGACGGACTGGGCAGATCGCACGCTTCGGATCGGGCTGTTAAACGACATCACTTTGGACGGGCCAACAGGCTAGAAGTTTGAAAGTACGTGGGGAAACGTGGGGTTGTCAAACGGCGAACGCGGCCTTTCACTCCATTCTGCGGCGAAACAGACGCTGGTTTGAAACAAGGTATTCTATTTCGTGCCGTGAAGATTCTGATCTCAGGAGCCGGCATCGCCGGTCCAACCCTCGCCTACTGGCTCGCGCAGTACGGATTCGAGCCGACGATCATCGAAAAAGCGCCCGAGCTGCGCACCGGCGGATATGTTATCGATTTCTGGGGAGCCGGCTACGACATTGCCGATCGCATGGGGTTGATTCCCGATCTTCTTCAGAAGGGATATCGGGCGCAGGAAGCCAGAGCCGTCAACGACCGCGGGAAAAAGATAGCCAGCTTCTCCATGGCGTCATTCGCGCGCGCTCTGCAGGACCGCTACGTCAGTCTAGCCCGCGGAGATCTTGCGGCTTCGATCTACGGAAAGATCGCGGGAAAAGTCGAAACGATCTTTGGCGAATCGGTTTGTGGCATCGAGCAATCCGGGAATTCGGTGCGCGTTTCGTTCGAGAAGTCCCCGCCGCGTGAGTTCGATCTCGTCATGGGCGCCGACGGGCTTCATTCCCGAGTCCGAGAGATCGTTTTCGGCGCCGACCGCCAATTCGAAAAATATCTTGGATATAAGGTCGCTGCATTTGGTGTGGACGGATACCGCCCGCGGGACGAACTGGTCTACGTGATGCACACAGAGGTTGGACAGCAGGTCAGCCGATTTGCCATGCACGACGACCGCACCATGTTTCTGTTTACCTTTTCGGACGCTTCGCCTGACATACCTGCCGGCCTCGAAGGACAAAAGGCGCTTCTGAAGGCTCGGTTTGCCCACAGCGGTTGGGAGTGTCCTCAGATCATGGAAGCTCTCGACGGCGTCAAGGAATTGTATTTCGACCGCGTAAGCCAGATTCGGATGGATCCTGCCCGCGGTCTCTGGACAAAAGGCCGCGTGACCTTGATCGGCGACGCGGCGTTTTGCCCGTCGCTTCTGGCCGGGCAGGGAGCGGCTCTCGCGATGGTTTCGGCGTACATTGTTGCCGGAGAACTTCATCGCGCCAACTCAGATTACCGGCAAGCCTTCACGCGCTATCAGGAATTGTTCGCTCCGTTTATAGCGATGAAGCAGAAAGCGGCGCTTCGTTTTGCCGGATTCTTCGCGCCGAAATCGAAGCTCGAGCTCTTTACGCGAAACCGGATCATGAATCTGATGAGGCTGCCCTTCGTCGCCGAGCTTGCAATGGGACGCGATATGGTCGATAAAATCGAAATCCCCGATTACTGATTCCGGCATCCATCTATCAATTGCATTTCGGGGCTTGCGCAGCCTGTTCACTGGGAGCGTTCATGGATTCCACCATCGAGATTCAGGGCCAGCATCTCAAACTTTCCAACCTGCAGAAGGTCCTGTATCCCGCCACCGGGTTCACCAAGCAGGACGTGATCGACTACTACGTGCGGATCGCGCCCGCGATCCTGCCGCATCTTGAAGGACGCGCCCTCACCCGCAAGCGATATCCCGACGGAGTCGATGGCGAACCGTTTTTCGAGAAGAACGCTCCGATGCACAAGCCGGACTGGGTCAAGACCGCCGGGATCTGGAGCGAGGGCGGCCATCGCACCGTTCACTACATCCTGGCGAACGATCTGGCGACGCTGGTATGGCTGGCAAATCTTGCGGCGCTGGAGTTACATCCGTCGCTCGCGCTCGCGAAAGACATCAAATGCCCGACCGAGATGGTTTTCGACCTTGACCCCGGACCGCCGGCCAATATCGTGCAGTGCTGCCAGGTCGCCGTCTGGCTCCGCGAGATCTTCGACCATTTCAATCTGCAGAGTTTTCCCAAAACTTCCGGCTCGAAGGGAATGCAGATCTACGTGCCGCTCCACACGCCGACCTCATTCGACGCGACCAAGACGTTTTCGCACGCGCTGGCGCAACTGCTTGAGCAGGAGCATCGCGATCTTGTCGTCTCTGATATGAAAAAGGCGATCCGCACAAACAAAGTATTTGTCGATTGGAGCCAGAACGACGAACACAAGACGACGATCGCCGTCTATTCACTGCGGGCGAGGGAGCACCCAACCGTTTCGACTCCCATCACGTGGGACGAGGTCGAGCGTACGCTGAAGAAAAAAGATGCCGGCCTGCTCATCTTCGAGTCGAAGCAAACCATCGCGCGCTTCGAGAAAATGGGAGACCTCTTCGAACCGGTGCTGCACTTGAAGCAGAAATTGCCTGATCTGAAATCGGCAGCAGAGGTCGTGCAAGGTGAGCATGCGCCGATCGAGTTGGCAGCTCAGGCGGATGATGGCGATCATCGCGGACGGAAATCGCGTCCGGCGAAATCCGCGAAGAAAGCCAAGCCGCGCAAAAAGCGCAGCAAGGTATAATCGCCCTCGATATCGTTGCATAGTGATTTCCCACCATGGCGCAACTCTTTGCCGGAACCTCAGGATGGGCCTATCCGAGCTGGAAGCCTGCGTTTTATCCGGAGAAGCTCGCGCAAAAGAAGTTCCTGTCGTACTATTCCACGCAGCTGAACACGGTGGAGGTGAACTTCACCTTCCGCCAGCTGGTGAAAGAAACGACCATCCACAACTGGATGCAGGACACGCCCGCTGACTTCCGCTTCGGCGTCAAAGCCCACCAGGTAATCACGCACATCAAGCGCTTGAAGGGAGCCGAAGATTTCGTCCCACGTTTTCTGGCAACAATTGAGCCGCTCGCGGCGGCAGGGAAGCTCGGTCCGGTGCTTTTTCAGCTTCCGCCGAATCTCAAGATGGATGCGGCCCTGCTCAAAGATTTCCTCGCCATTCTGCCGCGCACGGTTCCGGCCGCGTTCGAGTTTCGTCACGACTCTTGGCTAGGCGATGAGACTTGGGAGCTGTTAAGGTCGAGGAATGTAGCGCTCTGTGTGGCCGAAACCGAAACGAGGACGACTCCCGACGTGGTGACCGCAGATTTTGCCTATTATCGCTTTCGCAAGCCGACGTACACGGGAGAAGAGCGACGTTCCATGATCGACCGCCTCGGCCAGCACCTCGCCGACGGACGCAACGCCTTCGCCTATTTCAAGCACGAAGAAACTCCCGACGGAGCTTTGTACGCGGTGGAAGTTCTGCGTGAGGTGAAAGGGGCCAAATGATCCGCCGCCATGCGGCTGTAGTTCTGCTCACGGCCTCGATCGCGTGCGCGCAAAATTCGGCCGTCCGCACGGTGCACGTCTTTGTCGCGCTCGCCGACAACCAGCATCAAGGAATTGTCCCGGTAGCGGCCATCCTCGGCAACGGAGAAGATCCTGAACATAATCTCTACTGGGGATCGGCCTACGGAGTGAAGACTTTTTTCAGCCACTCGGCTGACTGGGAGCGGATTCACTGCGGCGATAAGCCAAAAGCACAAATTCTGGAGCGCTGCATCTTCAAGTACCGTGGCGCGAATGTCTATCTCGTAGCGGATGCCTATCGCGGACTTGAAATCCGGCAGGCGATTCTCGATTTTCTGGACTCAGCAGCGGGCGATGGCGCCGATTATGTATCCATCTCTTCCGGTTCCATCAAGCTGCCGATTCGCGGCGGCGCAAATCTAGTGGCCTATGCGGGACACGACGGGTTGATGGATTTTCAGCTCACGCGCTTTCCGCACCAGAAAAATCAGAGCCGTCGCGATGCCATCATCCTGGCGTGCGCGAGCAAGCAATTTTTTGCCGAGCCGCTGCGGGCCTCAGGAGCGTATCCGCTGGTTTGGACAACCGGTCTGATGGCCCCGGAAGCATACACGCTCAAAAGCGCGCTCGACGGCTGGATCGCCGGCGAAAACAACGACCAGATTCGCGACCGCGCCGCCGGTGCCTACGACAAATATCAGAAGTGCGGCCTCCGCGCCGCGCACCGCCTTCTCACCAGCGGTTGGTGAGCCTCGGAATGCCGCCGCCCCGTTGCATCCGCCTCGTCACTTTTGCCCACGTCCGATAACGCGCATACTAAAACGAACTGTCATCCCGACCGTAGCATGCCGTTCCGAAGGGAACGGCATGCGAAGTGGGAGGGACCTTTTGTCTAAGTTTTGATCTGAATATGCCCTCTGAACCCAACGCGGGCGTGCTGGCCGGATTCCTCGATTATTTGCGCATTGAGAAAGGCCTAGCCCGCCTTTCGATCGCGGCCTACACGACCGACATCTCGCAGTTCGCCGAATTCCTCGAAAAGAAAAAACGCATCCTCCTGACGGCGCGCCGCAACGATGTCCGTGAATTCCTGCAGCAACTCTTCTCGCATCAGGTTGACGGACGCAGTGTAGGGCGCAAGCTCTCAGCCCTGCGCCATCTTTATCGATATCTCTTGCTCGATAAGCACATCGACCACGATCCCACGCTGAATATCGAATCGCCGCGGCAGTGGAAAGTGCTGCCGAAATCGCTCGCTCGCGACGAGATCGAGGCGACGCTCGCATCTCGTTCCGTATCAGCCGGTGCTCTCGGGGCAAAGGACGCCGCCCTCGCAGTTCGGGATCGCGCCATGCTCGAACTTTTATATGCGGGCGCGTTGCGCGTCTCGGAACTGGTCTCGGCCTCGCTGGAAGATTTGAAGCTCGAGTCGGGATACATGCTGGTGCGCGGCAAAGGTGACAAAGAGAGAATCGTCCCGCTAGGAAAACCGGCACAGGATGCATTGACGGAATATCTGAAAAGCGCGCGCCCGGCCCTGGCGTCTTCGCGCAGTCGAAGCGCGGCAAAGAACGCAGACGCCGTGGCGTTGAGAAACTCTCCACTTCTGTTCATCGCGCGTGGAGGACGCAAGCTAACCCGGCAGCGCGTCTGGCAGATGGTCGGCGAGGCGTCCGCAGCCTCGGGACGCCACGCGTCTCCGCACATGTTGCGGCACTCGTGCGCCACACACATGGTCGAAAACGGAGCCGACCTGCGCACGGTCCAAACGATTCTCGGGCACTCCGATATCTCGACGACGCAGGTGTATACGCATCTCGCTCTCGATCGCTTGCGCACCGTGTACCAGAAGCATCATCCGAGAGCGAAAAGAAATTGTTGATTGTTGATTTTTGATTGTTGAATGAAGAAAGGCATTTTGTAATTGGGTAATTTGGTAATTGAGTAATTGAAAAATTGCCTGCAGCGAGGGTTTTAAATTACCAAATTACAAAATTACCCGATTACAAAATTCAAAAATCGGACCCCATGACCGAAAAGCCCATCGTCTCTCGCGCTGTCACCGATTTCCTGCGCCATCTGCGCGAGCGCAATTCCTCTCCGCATACGATCAAGGCGTACAGCGCCGATCTGGCGAACTTTGCTGCCTATGCCGGATTGCGCGACTGGAAGCAGATTGATCACATCGCCATCCGCGGATTTCTTTCCCAACTCTACGAAAAGGGCCTGAGCAAGACGTCGGTCGCGCGATCGCTGGCCGCCGTGCGATCGCTTTACAAATGGCTGGCGCGTGAAGGACTAGTCGAGCAGAATCCGGCAAAGCTGGTGGCAACGCCGAAACTTCCGAAAAAACTGCCGCGCGTTCCCACCATCGAAGAAATGAACTCCGTTCTCGACGGGCAAATGCCCGAGACCGCCGCCTTCCCGGAGCGCGACCGCCTGATGCTCGAACTGCTCTACGGATGCGGCATCCGCAATTCAGAACTCACCGGCATCAACCTCGACGATATCCGCCTCTCCGCCGAAGCGATCCTCATTCGCGGAAAAGGGAAGAAAGAGCGCTACGTGCCTTTCGGGGACTCGGCAAAGATCGCGCTGCAGGCCTATCTTCCCGCGCGTCAGGCCACGCTCGCCGAATCGCACAAGAATACTCAAGCTCTGCTGATCAACCGCCGCGGAGGCAGGCTCACCACGCGCAGCGTCGGCCGCATCATCAAGCGAATCGCCGTTGCGAAAGGCCTTTCGCCCGACGTGCATCCTCACACATTGCGGCACGCCTTCGGCACGCACATGCTGGAAGAAGGAGCCGACCTGCGTGCCATCCAGGAATTGCTAGGCCACGAGCGCCTCGCGACCACGCAGCGCTACACCCAGCTCTCGATGAAGCACGTCCTCGAAGTGTACGATTCCACCCACCCGCGTGCGAAATGAATGATGATTGTTGATTGTTGAATAAAAAAACAGATTTTGTAATCGGATAATTTTGTAATTTGGTAATTGAAAACGCCCCCCACCACGGAGGTTTTAAAAATTACCCGATTACCAAATTACCCAATTACAAATTTGCGTTACCTCCGTATCTCGTTCCACATGCCCACCACCTTATTCTTCAACTCTGCCGTGAGCTTTTCGTACGCGGCTTCTGACGCTTCTGATTCCGGCGGAGGAAGAATCGGATCACCGATTTTCATCCTGAGCGGAGCGAATTTCTGGAATCCCTTATTCCGCGGCCACGCTTCATAAAATCCGTCGATGGCCACCGGCACAATCGGCACCTGCATGTGAATCGCGAGGATTGCTGCGCCCTTCTTGAAAATCTTCGGAGTGCCGTCAATCGAGCGTTCGCCCTCCGGATAAAGAATCAGCACGCCCCCGTTGCGCAGACCAAACGCGCCCGCGCGCATTGCAGGAACCAAATTTGCATCGGGATCGACGACGATCACCTTGATCGAACGCGCCAGGCGGCGCATGAATCCCTCGCCAAATATTTCGCTGGTGCCCACAGCGAATGCACGCATGAATACGTCCTGCGGCACAACTCCCGCCAGAACTGCCGGATCGAGAAAGCTCTGGTGATTCGACGAAATGATGTAAGCGCCGCTCGCGGGCAGCTTTTCCAGACCACTCACCTGCAGATCGAAGCGGTCGCGCGCGATCATCTGGAAGACTCGGGAAACCACGTACCAGAACGTGTCATTCAGCTTGTTGGGATGCGCAAGCTGGAGCACGTCGGGATCGTCGGGCGTCTCAGAAAGTATTGCCGTCCATCCGGCGAAGGCAGGCCGCGTGCCCGGACCTCCCGCGCCCGCCGCTGCACTCTGCAGAACGGCGTCAATCAGATCGCGGACCGTATAGATTTCCCCCAGCCGCGATTCTTCGACGTTGCCGCCCAACTCTTCTTCCAGTCGGCTGAGAACTTCCACGCGCTGCATCGAGTCGAGACCAAGATCGAGTTCCAGATTCAATGTGGGCCGCATCTCCTGCGGAGCGGAACTCGACGACTCCCGCAAAACCTTGAGCCCGCGCTGCACCTCCGGCTTGTCGAGCCACGCGGTTTCATCCGCGGTGAGAGGCTTTTCCGCGGGAACGTCCGCATCGTCGGCCAGCTTCTTTCCCTGATTCGCGCGAACGCGCTTTTCGACCTCGAAGCGCTTGATCTTGCGCGTCGTGGTGCGCGGCAGATCGTCTTGCCAGATTTCGTAGCTGCTGATCCGCTTCGTGGAAGCAATCTGCGGCGAGAGCCCCTCAATGTCGAAGCGGATGACTTCTTTCGCGTTCACGACTTTTCGCTGCCGCAGCACATCGAAATTCGGAACGATCACCGCATGCAGACGATCGCGGCCTTCGCCGGCCTTCCCCTCAAGCCCCATAACGGCAATTTCCTTGATGAACGGCGACTTGAGATAGTGTGCCTCGATCTCTTCCGGATACACATTCTTGCCGTTACTGAGAACGATGACTTCTTTCTTGCGGCCGGTCAGGAACAAATGACCGTGCGAATCGAAATATCCGAGATCGCCGGTGAGAAACCATCCATCGTGCAGGACGGCCGAAGTCGCGTCGGGACGATTCCAATATCCTTTCATCACAACTGGGCCGCGCAGCGCGACTTCTCCCACTGCCGGGCCTTCTTCCTGCGGTTGCGGATCGACGATCTTCGCTTCGACTCCCTTCAGCGCTTTGCCGACCGATCCGATTTCATTGTCGTGGGGCGAGTTGGCAAAAACGGCGGCAGTCGTTTCGGTTAGGCCGTACGCCTGCAGGATGTCGATGCCGAGATCGCTGAATGCGTGCGCAATCGCAGGATCGAAACGCGACCCGCCGGTGACGAGGTAGCGCATCTTCGGCCCGAGCGTGTCGTGAACTTTGCGGAAGAACACGGGCCCCGCATTGATTCCAACTTTGCGCAACGTGCGGTTGACAGCCAGCATCGCGCCGAAAATCTTCTGCGTGGCTCGGCCCCGCTTGGCGATTTCCTGCATCAGTTTTTCGTGAATCAGGTAGAAGAATTGGGGAACCACCGCAAACGCAGTGATATTGCGCTCGCTCAGTGCGCGCAGCAGTTCGGTCGTATTCAATGTTTCGAGATAGACGACGCGCGATCCCTTCACCAGCGGCAGCAGAAGATTCGCCATCTGCGCCAGCACGTGAAACAGCGGCAGCACGCCCAGCAGCGCATCGTCAGGACCGAGATCGACCCAGTTGAATACAGCATCCACCTCGCCCTGAAAGTTCGTGTGCGTGAGCATCACTCCCTTTGGGTCTGCCGTCGTGCCTGAGGTGTAGAGCAGAGAAGCGAGATCGTCCTCTTTCGCCGCAGCGGGTTTGAAGCTCCCCGGACCGGCAGCAAAGATCTCCGGCAACTGCCCGAGCCAATGGTCCTCTGAAGAACGCTCGCCGAAAGAATGCACCATGCGCTCCGGATCCATGAGCACCATGCCCAATTTCAGTTCGCTCGCGGCAGGCCGCATCACGGGAAGATGCTTCGCATCGCAGAACACAGCCGACGCGCCGCTGTCTTTCAGCAGCTTGCTGACCTGATCGGAGTGCAGCGCCGTATCGAGCGGCACCACCGCGCATCCCGACGCGATGATCCCCAAATAGCACGCGACCCACCGCGGATGGTTATCCGCCAGGATCGCCAGCCGTGATCCGCTAGAGAAGTTCTTCTCTGTGATCCACCGGCCAACGGACTCTGCCATGCGATGCAATTCGCCGTACGTACATTTTTCGATCTGATCGTGGCGCTGCAGCTCCAGCGCGACATTGTTCGGCCAGCGCTCGGCACACTCGACAAACCGGTCGTAGAAAGTAGCCATGGGTCGTGGGGAATATACACGAAATCAACGGCTTACGCAGTGTTCGGAGAACCTGAATGAATACCGCCGAGGACGCGGAGGACGCCGAGGAATTGATTGTTTGAACGGTGCCGATTTTTGACGATACTCCGTACCTTGGCATGACAACATTCCTAACTCCCCCTGCGTCCGCGGCGTCCTCGGCGGTATTGGTTTCCATACAGAAAAGTATTGCCTTCCGCGCGAAATCATTGGACAATCCCAACCCCATGCGGAATACGGCCCTGCGTCTGACGTTTCGATGGAATCTGGCTGTCCTTGCGTTTCTGCTCTCTTCATCAATCGCTCATGCCGGCAACGGACCCTTGGTGCTTCCAGCCTCCCTCTCCTTCGGATTTCAGCCCGTCGCCACCGCGAGTGCAGTGCAGGTCGTGAGTGTCTACAACACGGGCAAAACAAGTTTCGTCGTGGACACGGTTTCGCTCACCGGAACCGGCTACACGCTGGTAAGCGGCAGCGCTCCCGTGACGGTCGCGGCGGGCTCGCACGCAGATTTCGGACTCACCTTTACTCCTCCGCAGAGCGGCACCAGCAACGGGTCGATCAAATTCACCTTCTCATCTTCCGCTCCGGTCAGCATCAATCTCAGCGGAACCGGTAGCGACCCGCTAGCCATCGCGTCGTTGAATACAAGTCAACTGACATTCAGCGCGCAACCGCTCGGCACCACCAGCCCCGGCCAGGCGCTCACCATCACCAATACCGGTTCAGACATTTTCAATCTGACCGCCGTGACGGTGACGTATCCGTTCTCGCAAACCGGATTCACCGCCACCACTTCTATTAGGCCCGGCAAATCTCTAACTCTGACCGTCAGCTATTTCCCAACTGCACTCACCGCTCAGTACGGAGAGCTGCAACTCACCTTCAATAAAGTTGCATCGAAGGTCGTCAATCTATCCGGATCGGGATCGGCCGCAACCGCTCTGGGGATCACTTCCTTCCCCACACTTCCCAGCGCCACACAATCGTATGCCTACCAGTCGCAGCTGACTTCTGCGGGAGGAGTCGGTTCGGTGGCGTGGTCGTTGGCATCCGGCTCGAGTCTTCCGACAGGATTGAGCCTCTCGACTTCAGGAGCCGTCACCGGAACTGTGGCGTCGACCGTTGCGGTAGGAAATTATCCAGTGACCGTGCAGGCCACGGATTCCAACGTGCCGCCCTCGACTGTAACGTCGCTGATGACGCTCCCCGTCTACGCCAAGACCGGATCGGCCTGCAATAACATTTCATGGAATATCGCCGGAACCACGAATCCGCTCGTACCCATCTCCGATCTCGGAACGAACACGTATCTCGGCGCGGAAGAAGGCGGACTCTACGCAAACGGCAGCAACGCGCGCCCATCCGACGACGATTCCTACGGCGTCGGCCTCGCGCAAGGCATCCAGCCGCTCGATGCCAATGGCAACCCGAGTCCGACCGGAAAATATGTGATGGTCTCGATAGGATTGTCGGCCCCACAACAGCTCTTCGATGAGTTCGTCAGCCTTACCAACGGAGACACATCGCTCAATCCGAGTCTCGTCATCGTCAACGGTGCAACCGGCGGCGCGACCGCGAATCTGCTGTCGAATGCGAGCAGCGCCTTCTGGACCGTGATTCCCAACAACTACCTGCCGAACGCAGGCGTAACGGCGAAGCAGGTGGTCGCAGCATGGGTAAACGATGTCGACGGCGGCCCATCCGGAACCTTTCCCACCGACATGACCAATCTGCAATCGCAGCTTGAGTCGATTTCGCAGATTCTGCTGACGATGTTCCCGAATATCAAGGTCGCGTACTTTTCCAGCTTCAACTACACGGGATATTCGAACGGTGTCGCCAATCTTGACCCCGAGCCGTATGCTTACGAATCAGGATTCGCCGTGAAGAACGCCATTCAGGATCAGCTCAACGGCAATGCCAACCTCAACTACAATCCCGCGCTCGGACCGGTCGTGGCCCCGTGGATGTCCTGGGGTCCGTATTACTGGACGAATGGAATGACTCCGCGCAGCGACGGCCTCGTCTGGACTTGCCAGGATTCGAAGTCAGACGGAACGCATCCCTCGAATCCCGTCGGCCGGATCAAGGCCGCCACGCAGCTTCTGAACTTCTTCAAGACCGACGACACCGCCACGCCGTGGTTCCTGGCCCCGCCCAAGCAGTAAGGGGAGGAGATCCGCGCGGGGGAGCTGCTCGTTCATTACCTCATCGCGGCTCACTTGAAACATTGTCGTTTACCCGACAATGCTGTCCGTTGACTTCCCGGTTTTCGCTTCGATACTATCCGTGCCAAACAGTTGCTTCCCCTCAATCTGCTATGACTCAAGAAGAACGAATTCGCATGAACGAGTTGTGCGCCGCTATTCAGGTGGAAACAGATTACGAAAAATTTGCAGCGATGCTGCGCGAGATGACGGAGCTCATCGAACGCAAAGAGCAACGCCGCTTTCCGAAGCAGCCAAAACTGGTGTGGTTGCGCAAAAAGCCGTGGGTGAGCATGCTGGCCACCGCCAGGCGCCTGCTTCCATCCGCCGATGGACCGAATCGCAAGGTGGAGATTTCGGTTTCCGGTGCTGACGATCTTTACCGGGAGATACGGATAGAAAACCAGCTGACGGGTCTGGA
>DATEJO010000143.1:0-2506 GCA_035277905.1 Candidatus Sulfotelmatobacter sp. | reverse complement strand
AACCATCGAAGCCCAGCAAGGGAAGGGCGGCATCTTCCGCTCCGCCGATCGCGGAGCAACGTGGGAGCGTCGCAATCCTTATGACGAGACGGCGATGTACTACGCGCAGATCTTCACCGATCCCAAGAACGTCGATCGCATTTACGTGATGAACGTACTCATTCGCGTTTCAGATGACGGCGGCAAGACTCTGCGCGTCCTCGGAGAGAAGTACAAGCACGTCGACAATCACGTGATCTGGATCGATCCGACCGACACGAACTATTACCTGGTCGGCTGCGACGGCGGTTTGTACGAAAGCTTTGATCGCGGCGCCAACTGGAGCTACAAGAGCAATCTTCCCCTCGCGCAGTTTTACGACGTAGCTCTCGATAATTCGAAGCCGTTTTACTACGTCTATGGCGGCACGCAGGACAACAGCAGCGTCGGCGGCCCCTCGCGCACGCTCAAGATCAATGGCATTACGAACGAAGACTGGTTCTTTACTCAGGGTGGCGACGGCTTCCGCTCAGTCATCGATCCCGAAGATCCGAACACGGTCTATGCCGAGTACCAATACGGGAACCTCACCCGCTTTGACCGACGGACCGGTCAGCAGATCGGCATCCAGCCACAGCCTGGTCCAGATAACGTCCCGTATCGTTGGAACTGGGATTCGCCGATCATCATCAGCCCACATTCGCACACGCGCCTGTATTTCGCCGCAAACAAACTGTTCCGCAGCGACGATCGCGGAGATACCTGGAAGGCGATCAGTCCTGACCTCACGCGCCAGATCGATCGCGACAAGCTTCCCGTTATGGGACGCATCTGGGGCCCGGATGCCGTCGCGAAGAACGCGTCAACGTCGTTTTACGGGAACATCGTCGCGCTCTCGGAGTCACCACAAAAAGACGGCCTCATTTATGTAGGAACCGATGATGGACTGATTCAGGTCACGAGCGATGCCGGCCAGAACTGGACGCGCTACGACAACTTCCCCGGCGTGCCCAAGTTCACCTACGTGAGCCGTCTGCTCGCGTCGCAGCACAACGCAAATATCGTGTACGCGAGTTTCGACAACCACAAAATGGGCGATTTCAAGCCGTATTTGCTCAAGAGTGGCGACAATGGCCACACCTGGAACTCGATTGCCGGCAATCTGCCGGCAAACGGTCCGGTGCTCGCCATCGCCGAAGATCCCGTCAACGCGCAACTGCTCTTCGTAGGCACGGAATTCGGCCTGTTCTTCTCACTCGACGGCGGCAGCCATTGGACGCAGCTCAAAGGCGGAATGCCGACCATTGCCGTCCGCGACCTCGCAATTCAGAAACAAGCAAACGATCTGGTCGCTGCGACCTTCGGACGTGGCTTCTACATTCTCGATGACCTCACTCCGCTGCGTCACGTCAGCGCGCAAGCGTTCCAGCAGCAGGGAGCACTGTTCCCGGTTCGGGACGCTCTCATGTACATCGAGCAGCGTCCAGTGGGCGGCAAGCACGGACACCTCGGCGCCACCTACTTCGAAGCCGACAATCCTCCGTATGGCGCAGTTTTCACCTATTACTTAAAAGACAAGTTCAAAACCAAGAAAGAAGCTCGGCAGGAGCAAGAAAAGGCTGTTGCGAAGGAAGGCGCAAATCACAATTCAGCAAAGAATGAAGAGTCCCAAAAGGGAAATCCATCTGCCACCTATCCCACCATGGATGAACTTCGCGCCGAAGCCGAAGAGCAGCCTCCAGCGGTGTATCTGGTGATTTCCGACTCCAGCGGTGCCCCCATACGCCGGGTAAGCGCAACCAACGAAGCCGGCCTCAATCGCGCCTCGTGGGATCTGCGCTATCCGCCGTCGGAAGTGCACACGCCTTCGCCGGAAGAGGCGGACTTCGCCGAATTCTTCCAACCGCCAACCGGCCCGCTTGCTATGCCGGGCGAATACTCCGTCACGCTCGAAGCGCGCGTTGACGGCAAGATTCAGCGCCTCGCCGGCCCCGAGAAATTCCGCGTGAATGCTCTCGGCACTGAAGGGATGAACGAGCAGGATCGCGCGACTCTTGAACAGTTCCAGCAGAAGGTCGCGCATCTTGATCGCGCGCTCACCGGAGCGATCCAGACCGGCAACGATGTTGACAAGCGCCTTGCTTCCATTCACCAGTCACTGCGCGATACTCCGGGCGATGTAAGCGGGTTGGTATCTCGCGCCGATGACATTCAAGCCCGGCTGCGCGACATCATGCGAGCACTCCGCGGCGATGTGATCCTGCGGCGTCGCCAAGAAAACACTCCGGCGGCGATCAATGACCGCATCAACCAGATCGAGGACGAAGAGCGCTTCTCGACTTCGCGTCCAACGCAGACGCACATCGACTCCTACAACGTCGCCGCGCAGCAGTTCGGGGATCAGCTCAGCAAGCTGCGGCAGTTGGTCGATGTCGATCTGAAGAAGCTCGAAGATGACATGGAAAAAGCCGGCGCGCCGTGGACTCCGGGCCACGTACCTGAATGGTCGCCAAAATAATGACCATCT
>DATEJO010000142.1:0-4233 GCA_035277905.1 Candidatus Sulfotelmatobacter sp. | reverse complement strand
TTTGCGAGACATGGGAACCGCTACCTCATGACAGTCTTATAGCTCCCGCCCAGCCGCTGCTCCTGAGGCCCAAGCCCACTGGAAATTGAAGCCACCAAGGTGCCCGGTCACATCAACGACTTCGCCGATGAAGTAGAGTCCGGGAATTTTGCGCGACTCCATAGTCTTGGCTGATAGTTCGTCGGTGTCCACCCCACCCGCTGTCACCTCGGCCTTGTCGAATCCCTCGGTGCCAGAAGGGGACACATTCCAGGCGTGAATCCGTCGCTCGAAATCTTCCAGAGCGGAGTTCTTCCATGACTCAGGTCGGTGTAGTTCGATCCAGCGATCCGCCAGTCGGTTGGGAAGAAACTTCTTCAGTTCAGTACGCAAATTCGCGATCGAGCGCGTGATTCTTGTATCGCCGAAAAATGCTGTAGGTTTTTGGTCCGGGACGAGATCGATCTCGATTTCCCGGCCACCACTCCAATACGACGAGATTTGCAGAACCGCCGGTCCGCTCAGACCGCGATGCGTAATCAGCATTTTTTCGCGAAAACGCTGGCCGTCGCAGGATGCGATGACCTCTGCTGAAACTCCAGCTAGATCGCAGTAATGGGACCGATCCGGCTCTCCGAGCACAAGTGGCACGAGTCCGGCGCGCGGCTCTATGATCTTCAATCCAAACTGCCGCGCCAGATCGTAGCCGAATGAGGTCGCGCCAATCTTAGGAATCGAGAGTCCGCCGGTTGCAACCACGAGTGCCGGCGCCTGGAACTCGTCATCACCGGCGCGGACGATGAACTGCGTCGCGCGCCGCACTTCCTTAATACTTCTTCCATTGAAAATCTTCACTCCCGCGGTACGGCACTCTTCCTCCAGCATGCCCAGAATGTCTCGTGCGGAGCCGTCACAGAACAATTGTCCTAGCGTTTTCTCGTGATAAGGAATCCGATGCTTTTCTACAAGGCCAATGAAATCGGCAGGAGTGTAGCGCGCGAGGGCCGATTTCGCGAAGTTCGGATTCGCCGAAATGAAATTATCCGGCTGGCAATGGATGTTGGTGAAGTTGCAACGGCCTCCACCCGAGATCAGTATTTTCTTCCCGACGCGATCGGCATGCTCAAGCACGACAATGTGCCGTCCGCGCTTGCCCGCCTCGATCGCGCACATCAGCCCGGCAGCACCGCCGCCCAAAATCACCGCGTCAAACGAGTGAACGTGCATCACATGTAGAACAGGCTCAGCCGGGGTAGTTTGTATCTTTCAAGAAGACTCTTCTGCACATACTGCTTGTGCAGTTGCTCAATCTGAGGAGCGGACATCTTGCGCCGATACGGAGCCAGATCGCGGTCAGCAGCAGCGCGCACGGTAACGATCTCTGCGTCCGGCGTCGACGTTAGAAGCATGGCAAAAAGCTTTTCCTCAAGCACAGTTAAGTGCCGCTCCAGGTCCTCCAATCGCCGCGACTTGTTTGCAATTTCGTCACCGAGTTGACGCAGCGTTCTCGCGGTTTCGCTGATGAACTCCGAACTCCCCGGAGGGGCCTGAGCCTTGTCCATCGTCTCCGCACTACGCCGGAGAAAAGCGGCAACTGAATTCGGTTCGAATCCTTGTTTGGCGGTGCGCTCACCCGCAGTTTGAGTGTTTGCTCCCACCGCAGCTTCTTTCATATCCTCCGCGGCAGTGAGCACTGCTTGCGAGCAATACGCCAGACTGTTTATCTTCTTGGTTTTCGACGGATGCTGGTCGTAACTATCGAAGGCCGCATCAATACCCCGCAGCACGGCTTCGAGCGGCACGCCCGCATCCTTCCAGGTTTCGATCAACGCCCAATCCAGCGTCGAAAGCAGCAGGCCGCCTCCCCGGCGCTGCAAGTAGCGCTCCTCAATTTCCGTGAAGTAGTTGAAATAATTTTCCACGACAGGTCAGCGGGAAACGCGGGGATTGGGAGTCGCAGGCGCTCCATTGCCGTTGGAAGCTTTCGCTGGCTTTGAATTCTTCGTCGGTTTCAACCCTGACTTGGAAACTGCGTCATGCTTTCCAGTTGAATTGCGCTCCCAGATAATCCGTAGCCCGTCGAGCGTGAGAAACTCATCGACGCTCTTCATATACTTCGACCCGGTTCCGATCAAAGGACCGAGTCCGCCGGTCGCGATCACGTGCGTGTCTTGCCCCATCTCTCCCAATAGTCGCTCCAGGATGCCGTCAATCAGTCCGACATACCCGTAATAAAGCCCCGACTGCAGGCTTCCCACCGTATTTGTGCCAACCACGCGTGCCGGCTTTCGAATTTCTACCCGAGGCAAGCGTGCGGTACGCTCGAACAATGCATCAGCCGAAATGCCAATCCCCGGGCAGATCACACCTCCCATGTATTCACCTTTTGCAGAAACGCAATCGAACGTCGTGGCCGTTCCGAAATCAACGATCACGCAGGGTCCGCCATACTTCTCAAACGCGGCAACAGCATTCACAATCCGGTCCGCGCCCACCTCAGCAGGATTGTCATAGTGCACCGGCATTCCCGTCTTTACCCCGGGCTCGATGAATAATGGACGCAAGTTGAAGTACCGCTCGCAAACCTGCCGCAGCACAGGATCCAGGGGAGGAACAACAGAAGAGACGACGATGCCATGAATGCCCTTCGACTCTAGACCCGCCATCGAAAAAAGATTACGGAAAAGAACGCCGTATTCGTCTACAGTGCTCCTGCGCGACGTGGCCACGCGCCAGTTCGCCAGCAGGCGCTTGAATTGGCCTGGGGCTTCATCTTCGCCCGTGGACGCTTTGGCCTCACGCGCGTAAACCCCGAGCACCGTATTCGTATTTCCAACATCAATAACAAGAAGCATAAGTAGCGCCGCCGTCCCGGCGGCTGTCCGGCGGGCTTCACGCCCGACGCGCTTATAGCGAAACAAACGTGGAGCTTATCTCTCGCGCACCGTTCCGCTCAAAACAGTTTGCAGACCGTGCGGCGTGCGAACCTGCAAGAATCCGCGGCTATCCAGCCCTTCCGTCGTTCCTTCAAACGCAGCCCCATTTTCGTCGATGCGCACTTTCTTGCCGAAGACCCACGACGAATTCTGCGCAAATCTCTCCCGAATAGATTCGTACGCGCCCGCATCGTTGATCAACGCCCGGTACTCCCGGTCGAGCGATTTTAGCAAAGCCCCGACAAGTTCCACCCGCGACCACTCACTGCCTGTCGCGAGTCTGAGAGAAACGGCGGACAACTCCTTCGGGAAATTCGCCTGATTCACATTGATCCCGATGCCGACCACGATATGTCGCACACGCGTGGCCTCCGCATTCATCTCGGTAAGAATTCCGCAAACCTTCTTTCCCTCGATTAACAGATCATTAGGCCACTTCAAATCAGCGCTAACCTGACTATCAATCTGATGAATGGCCGCTTGCACAGCCAGTCCAGCCGCCAGCGACAAAATTAATACCTCCGCTGGAGGCAGAGCGGGCCGCAAGATCGCTGAGCAATAGATTCCGGTCGATCGTGGAGATTGCCACGAGTTGGCCCCGCGTCCGCGGCCGGCAGTTTGCTCCTCCGCCAGAAAAACGCTGCCCTCCGGAGCGCCCTCCGCGGCGGCTGCCATGGCGGCTGTGTTCGTGGAGCCGATTTTGTAGAAATGATGCAGATTCTTGTCGAAGATCGTGCCGCGCAACATCGGTCGCACGATTTCAGGAAGCAGCAAGTCCGGAACGGACCGCAGTTGATATCCCGTCGCGGGATGTCCGGCGACATCCACGCCTAGTCCGCGCAACTGCTGAATCAGTCGCCAGACCTCAGAGCGGCTCGAATCGATCTCCTGCGCAATTTTGGTCCCACTCACAACCACCGTCGCGTGTTCCATCAGGAGACGCACTATGTGGCCGAGTCGAAGATCGGTCGGCTGCAGTTCATGCATTGCAGTCCGCGATCTTGCGACTTTCTGTCCGCGAATTGTGGAAGCCCGGCTAATGCCGAAATTATCAGCGAAACAAGGGCCAAACCACAAATTTCCGATTGATGCACCACGACAGAAGGGGATGCCCCACGTCTCGCCGGTGTTGCGAG
Source organism: Candidatus Sulfotelmatobacter sp. (assembly GCA_035277905.1). Lineage (GTDB taxonomy): Bacteria > Acidobacteriota > Terriglobia > Terriglobales > Acidobacteriaceae > Sulfotelmatobacter. The sequence goes on along the minus strand of DATEJO010000142.1, from coordinate 182 downwards.
ACGTGGGAATCGGGGATGTGCGGGTTGAAAGCTCCTAATACTTGGACGTGGAGTCTACTGCGCCGTTTCGGTGAAGATCGCCACAGGATGCCCTAACGCGTACTGGCCCTCTGCCTTCACGTGCACCGTTCCCGGAGATGAAGGCAACGTGAGAACAACGGAAGCCTTTCCGCTCGAATCGG
>DATEJO010000141.1:0-8013 GCA_035277905.1 Candidatus Sulfotelmatobacter sp. | reverse complement strand
AACCAACAACTGAGAACTGAGAACTAAATGTTCGAACGCCTCGACCAGATCGAAGCCCGCTACGAAGAGCTGACCCAGGCTCTCGCCTCGCCGGATATCGTCAACGACTCCGCGCGATACCAGAAGACTGCCAAGGCCCATGCCGAAATCTGTCCCATCGTCGAGAAGTATCGCGAGTACAAAGATCTCACCAAGGGAATCGTCGACAGCAAGGCCATGCTGCTCGAAGAAAAAGATCCCGAGATGCGCGCCTACGCGCAAGAAGAACTCGACAAGCTGCAATCGCGCGTCACCGGCGTCGAAGAAGAATTAAAAGTTCTTCTGCTTCCCAAAGATCCCAACGACGAGAAAAACGTCATCCTCGAAATCCGCGCCGGCACCGGCGGAGACGAAGCCACTCTCTTCGCGGCGGAAATTTTCCGCATGTACACGCGCTACGCCGAAACGCAGCGCTGGAAAGTCGAGGTGCTCTCCACTTCCGAATCGTCCGTCGGAGGCCTCAAAGAAGTCATTGCCATCATCGAAGGCAACCGCGTCTACTCGCAGCTCAAATACGAGAGCGGAGTTCATCGCGTGCAGCGCGTGCCCGCAACCGAGCAGCAGGGGCGCGTCCATACTTCAGCAGTCACCGTTGCAGTCCTGCCTGAAGCCGAAGACGTCGACATCAAGATCGAAGCCAAAGACCTGCGGATCGACACCTTCTGCTCTTCCGGCCCCGGCGGCCAGTCGGTCAACACAACTTACTCGGCTGTCCGGATCACGCATATCCCAACCAACACGGTTGTCAGCTGTCAGGACGAAAAATCGCAGATCAAGAATCGCGAAAAGGGAATGCGCGTGCTTCGCGCCCGCCTCTACGAAATTGAAATGGAGAAACAGCAGGAAGCGCTCGCCAAAGAGCGCCGCGCCATGGTGAAGTCCGGCGACCGCAGCGAAAAAATCCGCACCTACAACTTCCCCCAGAATCGCCTGACGGATCACCGCATCGGCTTCACCATCCACCAACTCGACTCAGTGATGGACGGCAAAATCCACCCTCTCATTGAGGCACTCATCACGCACTACCAAGCCGAGAAACTGAAGCAGGAAGCCGCCAGCGTGGTTTAGGAAAAAGCTTGGACACATCTGTCCGCGAAGTGGGAGAAAAAATGCCCGGACTCGACCTCACCCTAGCTTCCGTTCTCACCGATCGCTACAACTCTAACTTCGCCCGTGTTCGCGAACTCGCCACACCTCTTACCGAAAAACAGTTCTGGACCAAACCCTACCCCTACGGCAACAGCTTCGGCCACCTCGTCCTCCACCTCACCGGCAACCTGAGCTACTACATCGGAGCCCAGATCGCCAACACGGGATACGTCCGCGACCGCCCTCGCGAATTCAACGATCCCAATCCTCCCTCGAAAGACGAAGCCCTGCACCGCCTCGACGATGCCGTTGCGATGGTCGTCAAAACCGTCCGCGCCCAATCCGCCGACGACTGGGCCAAAGCCTACTCCGCGATGGGCTCCAACTGTTCCAACCGTCTCGACATGGTTGTGCAGTGCGCCGCGCACATGCAACACCACATCGGCCAGATGATTTATCTGGCATATGAATGGCAGCGGCAGGCAAAATAACCCGCAGCGCCAACCTTCTTACCTTGCGCTGACACCTAAGACTCCATGTCGAAAAGTTCCCGCTCTCTTCTCGCGCTCGCCGGTTTCGGCCTCGTCACTGCCGGAGCCGCCTGGTACGGTTCGCGCTACAGCCGCAATGGCAATCGTGACCCGTGGTATCGCGAACTCGACAAGCCGTCGTTCACGCCGCCCGACAAGGCTTTCCCCATTGTCTGGACAACGCTCTACGCCCTGATCGCCTGGTCCGGATGGCGCATCTGGTGCGCCACACCTTCCCGCCAGCGCACCCACGCTCTTCGCCTCTGGCAGTCGCAGCTCGCATCGAATTCGCAGTGGTCCAAGTTGTTTTTCGGAAAGCATCGTCCTGCGCTAGCCCTGACCGACATTCTCGCCCTCGAGAGCACGATCCTCTCTTACATCTCCGCCGCCCACAAAGTCGATCGCAGCGCGGCCTACGCCTTCATGCCCTACGCCGCCTGGGTAGCCTTCGCCAGCGTCCTCAACGCCGAGATAGTCCGCCTGAACCCAGAGCAAGCCTGAGCACCCGATCGTGACCCGCCCCGTAATCGTTTGATTTGGTAATTTCGTAATCTTAAAATTTGGCAATTTCAAATCGTCGGTCCGGGATTTTTCAATCACCAAATCACAAAATCGCTCGATCGCTCAATTACCAAATTCCCCGATTACAAAATTACAAAATCGCGCCTTCGTGGTGAAATGGTTCCGTGCACCTGAAGCAAGCCCTGGCCGCTGCCATCGAGAAGCTGACCGCAGACCACGTCCCCTCGCCGCGCATGAACGCCGAGCTGCTGCTGATGTTCGTATTAAGCTGCGACCGCGCCTATCTCTTCGCGCATCCCGAACGCGAACTCACCGCCGACGAGCAATCGCATTATGACGCCGCCCTCGCGGAGCGCGCCCGCGGCGTCCCCGCCCAATACATCACCGGACACCAGGAATTCTGGGGCATGGATCTCATCGTCTCTGCCGCCGTCCTGATCCCACGTCCAGAAACAGAACACGTAGTCGAAACCGCTCTGGAACTCCTGAGCAGACCGGAAGTCGAAAGCCGAATTGCCGACGTTGGCACCGGCTCCGGATGTATCGCCCTTGCCTTGGCAAAAGAGCTGCCCCAAGCCGAAATCCACGCCACCGATATTTCTCCCGCAGCTCTCGAAATTGCCCGCGCCAACGCCGCCCGCCATCAACTGGACCGCCGCATTCAGTTTCATCAAACAGATCTGCTCGAAAATCTCGACGGCCCCTTCCACCTGATCGTCTCCAATCCCCCCTACGTCGGCGAGTCTGAAGAAGAGCAGGTCCAACTCGAAGTCCGCAAGTTCGAGCCTCACCAGGCAGTATTCGCGGGAACCACCGGCATAGAAGTGATCTCCCGCCTCATCCCTCAGGCCCACGCCGTTCTTCGTCCCGGTGGATGGCTCATCTTCGAAATCAGCGGCACCATCGCCGACCGCGTTCTACCGATGCTCGAAGGCTGGGATGAAATCACGGTCATTAAGGATCTCCAGTCCATCCCCCGTGTAATCCGCGCCAGAAAACCTAACCAGGCGTAGGGACAGCCGCCTCGGCTGTCCGGCGGAGCTAAGCGACGCCCTGCCGACATCACCCGCCCCCTCCCTCAACCTGTGCCAAGCACTCTCAGCTCTCAGCGCTCACTATGCAACTTCCTGCACACTTGACTCCTCTCTCCAGCCAATGGCCTACTACTACCCCGACTAGTCTTAGGCCCCTTGCGCTCGCTCAGTATTCAACCGTTCACCCACATTTCTTGCATTGTCCGCTAAGGAGATTCCTTCGATGAAGTCCTTCACGATTGCGCGTTCGCTCACTGGCGTCGTTGCCGCGGTTGTCTTGACAACCTCTCTCGCGGCAGCGCAGCTCTCTGTCGAACAGATCACGGCCACCAACAAACTGCTTCAGCAGATCAAGGCCGGCATCAACAAGCTTCCGCCTTCGCATCAGCAAATGCTCGATGGATACGCCAACATCGGCCACCTCGCCGATGTGTGGCAAACCTACGGCATGCGTCTCGCCGATCCTTCCTTCATCGCTCACGCCAAGCTGGCGAGTGCAATGGCAACTCCGAGCAACGGAGTGATCCCGGTTTCCGATCCCTCTACCGACGTCGCCTACTCCGCCTTTGGCGGATTCACGCAGAGCGAGACTTCTACCGCCCGCTGCGGCAACAGCGTCGTCGTCGGATACAACGATTCCGGCAGCGTCTTTGAGACTCCGTTCTTCTTCACCGGCTCCGGCGGAGAAAGCTTCAGTGGCGCATCCTACTCCACCGACGGCGGCAACACCTTCACCGATATTGGCCCGATCAATCCCGGCCCGGGCACCGGCAACTTCCTCGGCGGAGATCCTGTCGTCAATTGCACCGACTCGAACACTTTCTATTACAGCCAGATCTTCGACTACAACGACGCCAGCGGAAATCCCTGGGCAGCTGTGTCTATCAACGTCTCGACCGATGGCGGCAAGACTTGGGGCGACCCGATCGCGGCCGTTTCGAAGAGCGCTCTCGCGCACTTCCTCGACAAACCCTGGTCGACCATCGACCCGTCGAATCACGACCACATCTTCGTCTCCTACACCGATTTCGATTTCTCATTCACCAACAGCTGCGGAACGAATTTCCCCACCCGCACCGCGATTGAATTTGTGCAATCGTGGGACGGCGGCAACACCTGGTCCAATCCCATGGTCGCTTACACCGCCTGCGGCGCAGCCGGCGTGCAGGGATCGCAGATCGCTGTCAGTTCCAAGGGCACGTTCTACATCTCCTGGGTCAACCTCGGCAGCAATTTCCCGCTTGGCCCGCGCAGCATCCAGATCGCAAACTCCGGATCGAACAACGGCATGCTGACTCCTCCCGTCACCGTCGACAGCATGGTTCAGCCCGGCGGCGATTCGTACTACCTGCAGGGAGAATTCCGCGACTTCCTCGATATGTCGATGGCCATCGATCATTCGGGAAAATCGACGGACGGCGCGCTCTACATTACCTGGGCCGACGGACGCGACAAGGAAGTTTCCGATCCGCTCGCCATCCAGGGCTTCTACGCCTACGACGACGTTTTCCTCCGCGCGTCGTTTGATGGCGGCAACACCTGGGGATCAGCTCCGACGAAAGTCAATAGCGACACTCAGCCTCCGACAGGCACGGGACACGATCACTATCAATCCGGCGTCGCTGTCGACAGCAAAGGCCACATCGGCGTTTGCTGGTACGATCGCCGCGCCGACTCCGAGAACTTCGGCATTCGGCGCCACTGCGGAAAATCGACCAACGCCGGCGCCAGCTTCTCCGACAGCGACATCGGCATGTCGCCCTTCGCTCCGACCCACGCCATCGACCTGTTCATCAACTCGATCTACATGGGCGATTACGATCAGCTCACGAGCGACTTCCTCAACCAGAACTCCGGCTTCGTCGGCGCTTTCCAGAACCAGACCACCCGCGGAAATCCCGACGCCGTAGCCCACCAGATGAAATAGAAGTTTGAAAGTAGTTAGAAAAGTGAAAGGGGCAGCCGCCAGGCTTCCCCAATTTCTTTCACTGTCATCTCGACCGAAGCATTGCATTCCGCAAAGCGGAAGGCAATGCGAAGTGGAGAGACCCTATGTTTCCGCGATCAGAGAGCTCAAAGGAAGGGTGCCCCATTTCTGGCCGCTTTTGCCAGAAGTGGGGCTTTTCGAGAACTGCTACCGCCGCACTCCAGCCGGCAGTATCTCCTCCACATCCACAATATCCGTCGGATACTTCCCCGTATAACAAGCCGAGCAGTACGAGATCTTTTCGCCCTCGCCGCAAGCCTTCTTCAATCCGTCCAGCGAAAGATACGCCAACGAATCCGCACCAATATAATCCCGAATTTCTTCCACCGATTTATTCGCCGCGATCAGTTGCTTCTTCGAAGGCGTATCCACTCCGTAATAGCAAGGCGAAATCGTTGGCGGACACGAGATCCTCATATGCACTTCCTTCGCGCCCGCATTGCGGATCATCCGCACAATCTTCCGGCTCGTCGTGCCGCGCACAATCGAATCATCAATCAGTACGACGCGCTTGCCCTCCAGCAGCGACCGCACCGGATTCAGCTTCAGCTTCACGCCAAAATCGCGCACGCTCTGGCTCGGCTCAATGAATGTCCGCCCGACATAATGATTTCGAATCAGCGCAAATCGAAACGGAAGCCCGCTCTCGGCTGCATATCCCACGGCAGCCGTGACGCCCGAATCTGGCACCGGTACTACCAGATCGGCCTCAACTCCGGCTTCCCGCGCCAGTTGCCGCCCCAACTCTTCGCGGCTGGTTTGCACTGAGCGCCCAAACACCAGACTGTCAGGACGCGAAAAGTACACGTGCTCGAAGATGCAGCTCGACTGCGGCGCCGACGTCGAATAAAACCGCGAACTCACGCCCTCGGGCCCGACCACGATCAGTTCCCCAGGCTTCACATCGCGCACATACTCCGCGCCAATCAAATCGAACGCGCACGTCTCTGACGCAAACACGACCGTGTCCTGCTTGTGCCCTTCGAGCGCCGGAATCTTCCCCATGGCCAGCGGCCGGAATCCTCGCGGATCGCGCGCCGCAAAAATCCGGTCATTGCTCATCATCACCAACGAAAACGCGCCTTCCACGCGCCGCAGTGCGTCGGCCATCGCCTCGGGCAACGTCTGCTCTTTCGAAAGCGCAATCAGGTGCACGATGACTTCCGTATCGCTGTTGGTCTGAAAAATCGATCCCTGGCTCTCGAGCCGCGCGCGAATCTGCATGGCATTCACGAGATTCCCGTTGTGTGCCACGCCAATCGATCCTTTGTTCGACTGCACCAGAATCGGCTGCGCATTCAGCAGCGCCGAATCGCCCGCCGTCGAATATCTCGTGTGCCCAATCGCAATCGTCCCGCGCATCTTCAACAGAACATCCTCGGTGAAGATATCGGCGACCGATCCCATCGCCTTGTGCGCGCGCGAAGTCATCCCGTCGGACGTGACGATTCCAGCCGACTCCTGCCCGCGATGCTGCAGTGCATGCAGCCCGAGATAAGCCAGCTTCTCCGCCTCCGGATGCCCGAAGATCGCCACCACCCCGCACTCGTCACGAAATTTGTCCGATTTCAGCATTTAGCCCCTGATGATCTGAAAAAGCCCTGTCACCCCAAAAAAGCCTTGTCATCCTGAACGAAGCGAAGGACCTATGCATTTGCTTTGCCCATACCAACGACAAAAGACCAGCGACCAACGACGGTCTTTTTCAATCCGCCGCCACCAACTCCGGATCCGTTCTCAGCGCCGACTCCAACGCATCCTCGTAAGCCGATCGCAAATCTGATACCGTCGCGGAAATCACATTCTTTCCGTCCACCGAAATCTCCAGCCGATCCCCAATCGTCTCCCCAATCACATCCGCCACGACGCCGTTTTTCCCCGCCACTTCTTTGATTCGCGACACGTTCCCGGGGTCGCAAGAGACCAGAATCCGGCTCGCATCTTCCCCAAACAGCACGTACTCGCCAAACAGCCCGCCCGAAGCCAGATTCACCCGCGCTCCCACTCCCTTCGGAAACGCCTTCTCCGCCAGCGCCACCGCGATCCCGCCCTCGGAACTGTCATGCGCCGAATCCACCAGCCCCTGCCCGATCAACTCGATGATCACCTTCTGCAGCGCCGCTTCCTTTTCCAGATCGAGCTCCGGCGGATATCCCCAGAGCGATCCCAAAACCTCCTTCGCATACTCCGACGATCCGAACTCCGTCTCCGCATCGGTGATATCGCCCGGCTCTCCGGCGCGCAATAGCACAATCGTGCGCCCCGCCTCGGCAAAATGCATCTTCGCCGCCTTGTGCACATCCTCAAGAATTCCGACCACGCCCAGCACCGGCGTCGGATAAATCCCCTCGCCCAGCGTCTCGTTGTAGAAGCTGACGTTCCCGCCAGTAATCGGAATCTCCAGCTCTTCGCAAGCCTTCGTGATTCCATCGATCGTCTGCGAGAACTGCCACATAATGTGCGGCTTTTCCGGATTCCCAAAGTTCAGGCAGTTCGTCGCGCCCACCGGCGTCGCGCCCGAACACGCAACCTTCCGCGCGGACTCCGCCACCGCATGCATCGCCCCCAGTCGCGGATCCAGGTAGCACCATCGCCCATTCCCATCGAGCGCCATCGCCAGCCCACGCTGCGAGCCTTTGATGCGAATCACCCCGGCATCCCCCGCTCCCGGCGCCTCCACCGTATTCGTCTGCACCATGTGGTCATACTGCTGCCACACCCAGCGCTTGCCGCAGATATTCGGACTCGCCAGCAGCCGCTTGAAATTTTCAGTGAGATCGGTGGAGTGGCGGGCGTCCCCGCCCGCCTGGAC
>DATEJO010000140.1:0-8753 GCA_035277905.1 Candidatus Sulfotelmatobacter sp. | reverse complement strand
CTGGCAATCCTAGCGATCTTTACTGCGGCGATTTTCGGGGCGGCGTTCATGATGGTGAATCGGCGTACTACGCAGCCTGCGGCTTAGAACCTAGAGCGAAAACGAAGGTCACGAGGTTCAACACAAGAGGTCACGGAGATTTTTCTTTGTGACCTCATGTTTTCACCTTTGTGAACTTCGTGTTCGCCATTCCTCATGCAGATCGACTACCGCATCTTTCCCCCAATCGACGCCACTCTGAACGGCCTCACCGCCGTGCTGCTGGCCATTGGGCACAAGTTCATCAAGCGCGGACAGATCCTGAAGCACCGCGCGACGATGATCACGGCGTTCATCACGTCCTGCCTGTTTCTCGGCTTTTATCTCTATTACCACGCCCACGTCGGCTCGGTTCATTTTCGCGGCCACGGATGGTCGCGTCCAGTCTATTTCTCGATTCTGATTTCGCACACGGTCCTTGCCACCGTTGTCGTGCCGCTTGTTGTGATCACGCTCACGCTCGGACTCCGGAGGAAGTTTGAAACCCATCGCCGCATTGCCCGCTGGACTTACCCCATCTGGATGTATGTCTCTGTGACCGGCGTGATCGTGTACCTGATGCTCTACAAACTCTTTGCCTGACACAATTTGCGGTTACTCCCCTTATTCCAAAGAGCTAAGCGAATCACCTAGAAGTACCTAGGGAATTTTCCCGCCACACCTAGACCCGTCCCCCGATATAGCCAGAGTAGAAGCAAACCTACTGTCATTTCAGTCAGTTGCAATTTTCTCCTCTGAAGGGGTTCAGGTGGATTTTACTTCTAAGGTTTTCGTTAAATTCAGCGTGGCTGCTCTGGCCATCGTTTCGATCGTCGGTTGTGGTTCAGGCGGAGCCAAGCCGTTCTCGAACAGCGCCGCAGTCGCAGGCAGCAACATCGGCTCGACCACGAGCTCCAGCGCGAGCACAGGGAGCGCTCCTTCGAGCACGAGTGCCTCAAATACTGCCAGCGCACCAGCTCCTGCTCCGAGCAGCGATCCCACTCCTGCGGGAGCGACGGTAATCGGCGGAATTCAGAATCAGCAAGGCTGGCAGCAGTGCGGCGGATGCGGAAACGTTGGCGGTACCGGACAAGGACCCGACTACCACATGACTCAGGGCATCTCGAACCCGAGCCTCAGCGGACGCGCAGCCGACTTCTTCGTGAATGGCGGCCCTGCATACACGGGCGGCTACTACTTCATCGAGCAGCCGACGCTGCCGAATCCGCTCACCTACCTTCGCTATGATTTCGATATGTACATTCCTGGCCAGTACGCGAACGCTCCGCAGGCCATTGAGTTCGAATGCCAGCAGACGGTGAACGGCAACACCTACAATTTCGCCTGGCAGGCCGACTACGACTCGAACGGCTGGCGCGTGTTCAACTACACCACCAAGCAATGGGAGCCGACCGGCATTCCCTTGCAGCGCTTCGCTCCTGACACTTGGCACCACATCGTCTCGACCTACCACATCGCCGGAACGCAAGCCATCCATGACACACTGGTCGTCGATGGACAGACCTACAATGCGAACATCTCGCATGAAGCCACGCAGACTGGCACTCGCCTCGAGTTCACGAACGGTTTCCAAGTCGATCTGAACGCCGCCAGCACGCCGTACCACGTGTTTGTGGACAATATGCAGATCACGGTCGCAGACTAAGAACAGCGGCTTCCGGCCACCGGCTACTGGCTATCGGCTTACGAGTTTTTGGCCGGTAGCCGGAAGCGAGCAGCCGATAGCCGACACGCGCTAGCGTGTTATATTGAGCGGACTTCATTCCCTTCCGGAGCGGCCTATGGCAAAAAGCGTAAATAAAGTCATTCTCGTCGGAAACCTCGGCAAAGATCCCGAGGTCAAGTACACCCCCAGCGGCACGGCTGTCGCCAAGTTCTCGCTCGCTACAAACGAAGGCTATAAAGACAAAGCCGGTCAGTGGCAGGATCGCACGGAGTGGCACAACATCGTTGCCTGGCAGCGCCTGGCCGAGATTGTGGGCGAGTACGTAAAGAAAGGATCCAAGGTTTACATCGAGGGCCGTCTCCAAACCAGTTCTTGGGACGACAAAGAAACGGGACAAAAGAAATATAAGACGGAAATTATCGCCAACGAACTCGTACTCCTCGGCGGCCGCGGTGAGGGCGATGCCGAGGGTGGATCGCGCGGATACTCTCGCGGGGCGTCAGCCGGCGGCGGCAACTTCGACCAGAGCCACGGGCATCACGAAGAGCCCGCGCACGCGACTGGAATTCAGGATGAAGACATCCCGTTTTAGGAACAGCCAGCAGTTGAGATGAACGTGATCTGGCTTTCGGTCCGGATGGTCCCATCGACCCTTCCGTCCGTCAGGAGCTTTAAGCGTGATTTCTTCACGCAATGTCATCCCTCGCTCCGCCCGCCATTTTCTAAGGTTGTAACAATTTGATTTTTGCGGAGCGGGGGACCTGCTGTTACCTCTTACGCAAAAAAAGATCCCCTCGACGCAACATCGTTGAGTCGATGGTCCGGGCAATCTCCGCGCGGTCGAAGGGATGGAATTGAATGAGTTACTCTGAGTGCTTCTCGTGGGTACAACCGCCAGTTACGAATCGCGCAGCACAGGATTAGAAGTTCGCATCCTCCAACATCGCGATGCTGAAGCCTTATGGCACATCCGGCTCGAAGCCTTACAACGCGAGCCTCACGCTTTCTCCGAATCAGCAGCCGAGCATCAGGTGCGGAGTATCGAAGAAGTTGCCGCGCGAATGTCTGCAACGGCTGAGAGTTTCGGGTTAGGCGCGTTCTGCGAAGGTCGCCTTATTGGCATTCTTCGCTTCGAACGAGCGCAGCGGGAGAAGAACCGCCATCGCGCCAGCCTTCACTCGGTATATGTGACTCCGGAGTACCGCGGACGCGGAATTGCGCGGGCACTCCTCACCGAAGTTTTGCGGCTTGCGCGCGCACAGCAGGGACTGGAGCAGATCGAGCTCGCCGTCGGCACGGAGCAGTTGGCAGCGAAGAGGCTGTATGAGTCGTTCGGATTCAGTTGCTGCGGGCGAGAACAGCACGCTCTCAAAATGGGAGATCAATACGTCGATTACGACCTGCTAATTCTGCGACTGTAATCTTTCGCAACCCCTGCTCCCTCGGTTTACTCTTATATAACTACGAAAATGGAGTTGAGCCAGGCACAGATTGTCTCGTTAGTGATCGGCGCGAGCTTTGCCGCCGGACTGAACGTCTATGCCATGCTGGCAACGCTCGGATTTCTAGGCCGCTTTCACGTCGTAGATCTTCCGCCTGCGCTCCACACGATCGAGAACCCGTGGATCATCACCGCGGCGGTCGCGATGTTCATCCTGCACTTTTTCGCCGACAAAGTTCCGGCTTTTGATCTGGTCTGGAATGCCCTGCATACTTTCATACGCATTCCGCTAGCGGCGTTGGTAGCCTACGCGGCAACATCTCAGTTGTCGCCGTCGCTGCAGATCGCAAGCACCGCGTTGGCAGCGGTGATCTCTGGCGTGGCACATACCGGCAAGTTCGCAGCACGCGCGGCGGTCACGCCATCGCCTGAGCCGTTCTCGAACATGGCTCTGAGCGCTGGTGAGGACGCCGCATCGATCGGTCTCACATGGTTTGCCACGCGACATCCATATTGGTCTGCGGCGATTGCCATCGTTCTGGTCATAGCGGCAGTCGTGCTCATCCGGATGTTTGCGCGCGCCGCAATGGCTCTTTTCCGCCGCGGGCTCGAGTTCTGGAAGCGTCCACCTGGTCCTGCCATTGCCGGCGAGCTTCCTCCCGCTGCCTGATTTGGGAACACTGCTAGAATCTAAGCAGCCGCAAACTGCATCGGGATTGCATGAGTTCTCACTTCACAGACGTCCAGACCGCTCTGGCCGAGATTCGCGCCGGGCGCATGATCGTTGTCGTTGACGATGAAGATCGTGAGAACGAAGGCGACCTGACCATTGCCGCAGAGTTCGCTACGCCGGAAATCATCAACTTCATGGCCACGCACGGACGCGGCCTCGTGTGTCTTGCACTATCGGAAGAGCGGCTTGACTATCTTCGTCTCGGGATGATGACTCCGCACAATACTTCCCAATATGGAACTGCTTTTACCGAGAGCGTTGACGCGCGGGATGGCGTCACAACAGGGATCTCCGCCTATGATCGCGCACGGACAATTAAAGTTGCTATCGATCCGGCGAGTCGGCCCTCCGATCTGGTAAAGCCTGGGCATACTTTCCCGCTGCGCGCGCGCAAGGGCGGAGTACTGGTTCGTGCAGGACAGACAGAAGCCGCGGTCGATCTCGCGCGCATGGCGGGGCTCATTCCCGCAGGCGTGATCTGCGAAATCATGAAAGAAGACGGCACCATGGCACGCGTGCCGGATTTGATTGAATTTTGCCAGCAACACAACTTGAAGATGCTCACGGTAGCCGAGTTGATCCGCTATCGCATGCAGCACGAGCGGTACATCCACCGCATCGGAGAAGGCGTACTGCCGACTCGGTATGGAGAATTCCGCCTGGTGGCTTACGAATCCGAAGTCGATGGCGGCGAGTCGCACGTAGCTTTGTTGTACGGCGATGCCGGCGAAGGAGATCAGCCGGTGCTGGTGCGCGTCCACTCACATTGTCTGGTCGGCGATGTGTTTGGCACTACGCTGTGCGAATGCCATTCGATCCTCGATCGCTCGATGAAGATGATCGCCGAGGCAGGACGGGGTGCAATCATCTACCTGCATCAGACGGCGAAAGGGTTCAACGTGCGCCAAGTCGCGGAAGGCGCGGCTCTTTCGTTTGCACACGAAAGCCGTGACACCAAGAGCCCTGAACATCAGCGCAGAACGCAGCGCCAGATTGGTTTGGGCGCCCAGATTCTCTCCGATCTCAACCTTCGGCGAATTCGCCTGTTGACGAATCACCCGCGAAGAGTACCGGCATTGGAGGGATTCGGGATAGAGATTATCGAGCAAGTCCCCGTATGGACTGCAACAGTGGCCGCGAGCCAGCGACAGAGCTGAATTCAGTCCGTTGCTACGAAAAAAGCCCCGCAATCGGTTGCGGGGCTTGTCGTTTCAGAATGGAACTTAGTTACTTGGTTACTTGCTTGCGCGGGCCTCTGCGAAGTCGCGGTGAACTTCCGCGAGGAATTCGCGAGCCGGAGCCGGCGTACGTACCTGTCCACTCAGAATCTGCGTGAACGGCACGACTTTGCCGTAGAGGTCGCGCGTAGTGCGATCATCCTGCTTCACTTCGGCGCCGTTGATGTCGATACCGGCAAACAGGCCCTTCGAACGCGAGTAGGTAAGAATCTCGGAGTTGAGCTTCCAATTGGTATCCGCCCCTGCCTTGCGGCCGATTGGACCGGCAGCGGCGCTGGCGTCCACTCCCACTTTGAACTTGCTGGAAAGGAGCTGCTGTGCACCCTTATCGTTCATAACCAGCATGAGAATGTCGGTTGATTGTCCGCCGATCTGGGCTCCCCAACTTCCACCGCCGAGGAATACAGGCGCCGGCGAGCTCCACGCCGCGGCATTATTGGCGGTTCGGCACGTCGCGAAACCGCGGCCATAGTTACCGCCGATTCCGAAGGCTGCCTTCTTTTCGTTCGGAATCACAATGATGCATTTCGCGTGCTCCAGCATCTCGGACGGTACACCTTTGTCGGGTGCCGCCATGATGTCCTTCAACATCGACGTTGCCTCATCGAGACGATCGGCTACCGCTGGATGGTTCTCTTCCAATTTGGTACCGGCAGTCGTGGAGCCGGCATTTTTGTCGCTTTGGCCGAAAGCCACACAGCCAAAAGCAACCAGCAGAAAACTTAAGAATAAACTCTTCATTTGGATATCTCCCTAGTGTCCCCTCAAAGAAACGCGCTCGCGGGCGAGCTTATGTATCTTCTGATGAGCGTAGTATTTCCCGTGTTGCGTCAGGACCATGAAGGTTGGATCGCGTACCAGCAGCTCTCGTCGCAAACAAGATCTTCGGCTGCGGCAGAAAGAAATAAAGCTGATCAGGCGAGCGGATCCAGCGTTCGCCAATACCAACTGTGTTTTTCTGGCAGCTCGTCCGCCTTGTCGGGACCTGCACTGCCAGCCGCATAATTCGGAAACTTCGGCGGCGGAAGCTGAGCCCAGGCTTCTTCAATTGGAGTAATCAGCTTCCATTCAGCTTCAACTTCGTCACGACGAGTAAACAGAGTCGCATCGCCGCGCATCGCGTCGAGCAACAGCGTTTCGTAGGCGACGGGAGTCTTGGTTCCAAACGCCTCGCGATAGCGGAAGTTGAGTTGCACGTTCGCCGTGTGCATGTCGGTTCCGGGGCGTTTCGCGGCAAAGTCCACCGTAATTCCCTCGTTCGGCTGAATTCGAAATGCCACGATGTTGCGATGAACTTCCTGGTCCGACTCGTGCGCGAACAGCGCCTGCGGAGTCCGCTTGAAATGCACGGCGATTTCGGTGAGATTGCGTGTCAGGCGCTTGCCGGTACGAACGAAGAATGGAACACCGGCCCATCGCCAGTTGTCGATCGAGAACTGCACGGCCGCGTAGGTTTCCGTGCGGCTGTTCGCGCCAATGCCAGGCTCCTGCCGATATCCGGGCACCGCCTTGCCGTCGATCTGCCCAGGACCGTACTGTCCGCGCACGCTGCGTTGGGCAATCTCCTCGATCTTCATCGGACGAATCGCATTGAACACTTCAACTTTCTTAGTGCGCACCGAAGTCGCGTCGAACGCTAATGGCGGCTCCATCGCCGTGAGGCTCAGCAACTGAAGCATGTGATTCGCCACCATATCGCGAAGGGCGCCGGTCTCTTCGTAGAACGAAGCGCGCTGCTCGACTCCTAGCGTTTCAGCGCCCGTAATTTCGACATAATCGATGTAGTTGCGATTCCAGATCGGCTCGAAGAGCAGATTCCCGAAACGAAACACCAGGATGTTCTGAACGGTTTCTTTACCGAGATAGTGATCGATGCGGTAGACGCTCTCCTCGGGAAACACCGACGTAACGATACGATTTAATTCCTCAGCAGATTTCAGATCGCTCCCGAATGGCTTCTCGACAATGACCCGCGTCCACCCATGCTCGTTCTGGTTCAGCTTCGCGTGGCCGAGCCCTTCGATGATCTCGGCGAACAGAGACGATGGAGTCGCGAGATAGAACAGCAAATTCGGGCTTGCCCCGCGAGACTGCATCTCTGCAAGATGCCGGGCGATTTTGGAGTAGGAATCAGAATCCTCGGAATCGGCGCGAAGATAAGAGATGCGGCGCGCGAAATCGTTCCATCCGTCTTTGCTGAAATTGCGTGCGTCCTTCGAATGCGCAGCAGCTTCTTCGAGATCCTCGCGGAACTGTTCGTCGCTGATCGGCTTGCGTCCAATACCCAGGATATCGAAATGTGGTGACATGCAGCCCACGCAGGCCAGATCGTAGAGAGCGGGAATCAACTTCCTGCGGGTAAGATCGCCGGTCGCGCCAAAGATGACCAGAATGCACGGTTCGGCTTTGGGCAGACCCGGCGCTGGAAATGGAGTAGTGGGCCGGACTTCAACGACAGTTGCCATTAACCCTCTCTTCCGTTCGAAATTCTGGTTAGCTCACGGGCACATAAACGTGACTTTGTGCGACAAGATCCACATTGGGAACTTCAGTTGCAATCTTCACCGGCTGCATGCCCGCCTTCGCGCCCGGCTGAGCTTTGAATGTAAGCAGATAAGCGTGCTGCATGCGTGTTGAAATCTGATTGAAGTAAGGCGTGAAAGAAGGCGGACTATCCGTCGCAAGATAATAAGCTTCACCGCCGGTCGAATCTGCCAGTTCCGAAAGGAAACTCTGTCCGAGCGTATTCCTCCACAGCGTGTGGCCGAGATGCCCATCGCCGCGAGCATAGATCGCGTTCACAACCACCCGAGCACGCTGCGCCTGAGCGATTGCTTCGTTCACATAAGGATCATCGAGGCCGAAGCTGTCCCAATATGGATCCACGCCGTCCGAAATCATGATGACCTGTCTGGCAGCATTCGTTTCCGGCCAGCGCTTAATCAACTCGCCCAGCGAAAAATACGGACTAGCGCCTCCGGCTGACTCACCCGTCGGCAGGCGCAGAGCTTTGGCAGCAAGCGCGTGATCGCTGGTTGGATTCTGCGCGACAAGAGCCGTTCCATTCCTCATGTAAGCGACACCAACCTGCACATTCGCAGGCTGCCCGCTTATGAACTGACGAATGTCGTTCAACTTAGGTCCGAGGTCGGACGTCGACAAAGAATCGTCGATCAGAATGAAAACCTGGACGCCGGCTTGTGAACTCAGAAGCGGCTCGAGCGAGATCACCTGATCTCGCTGTTTACCCTGGGTGACGATTACATCGTCAGCATGGAGCGCTGGAACAGTTGTGCCGTGTTGCGCCTCCGCCGAGACGACCACGCTCGCCTGGATTCCAGGAAAGGCGAGTTCCTGCTGGGCAAAAGCAACGACCCCAAATACGGCGAACAGAATGGCCGAGAGCAGCGCTTTTAATTTCATGAGTAGCGCCTCCTCGTAAGAATAGATTCGCGGCAACACTCGCGAGATTCGAGGCCCATCACTATGTGCCACAGGCATGCTACTGCTGCACGATGTTCTTCTTCTCCGGCCGGACTTGCAGAGCTTCGATGTCCTTGCGATCCCAGCCGCCGCCCAGCGCCTTTACCAAGAACACCGAGGTGACGAGACGCTGGCCCAGCAGTTGTGTCGCCA
>DATEJO010000139.1:0-23703 GCA_035277905.1 Candidatus Sulfotelmatobacter sp. | reverse complement strand
ACGACGAGCAGCGTCATGGGCTCGGGGAATTGCTGGCTGAAAGGATTCGAAGTGTAGAACGGATTGGCGAAGGAGTTGACGGGAAACCCGATCTGCTCCGTCTTGAGATAGGGAGGAGCGCTGACCGGATCCTGAATCGGTCCGCCTTCTCCGGTGTAGTAAGGCTCGTAGAAAATTCCGTAGGCGGCGCTGATGACGGTCTTGGCGTCGCCGCGCGGGTCGAAAGCAACTCCGAAGCGTGGAGCGAAGGCAGTCTTTTGCGTTGGAATCAAACCGGCGGGAACACCGCGATCTCCGGGATAGAGAAGTCCCGGAGGTGCGGAGGGCAGGACGGTCGATTGCGCTCCGGGGACGAAGAGATTCACGCGATTCTGATTTTCCGTGGCGGGCAGCGGCAGTTCGTAGCGGAGTCCGTAATTCAGTGTCAGACGAGGATTGACCTTGTAGGTGTCCTGGGCGTAAGCATCGAACGCGCGGTCGCGAACCTGGCGGCTGAAATCTCCGCCGCCTTGCAGGAAGACGACCGGGTTGGCAGAAAGAAAATTCGCGAAACCGTCGTTGTAGATGAAACCGGCCGCCGAAGGAATGCCCGCGAATACGAAGAAGCCGTTGGTGGCGATGCCCTGAAGCGCGTTGATCTGGTCGCGCCGGAAGCCTCCACCAAACTTCAGCTCATGACGGCCGGCGATCCGGCTCAGCGAACCGGAAATGTCGAAAGTATTCTGGTACGTGTAGCGCGGTCCGGTGATGGGGTCTCCAACGGAAGCGTATCCGCCGATCTGAATGAACGGCGGGCCGGCGGCGATGGGCAGCGTCGGAGCATATTGGAAACCGAGACTGGCGGGCGATTCGTTATTTAGGTGCTGGTCAAGCAGGAACGTGTTGCGGAGAAAAGAGAATCGCGCCACGCCGATGGTCTTCGGCGAGAAGACGTGGGTGTCCTGGGAAACGAAATTTTGTGCGCGATCATATTCACCGACTGGGAAGCCGGGGACATTCGCTCCGACAGGCGAAAGAGGATCGGTTGTCGGGCCGCTGCTGTACATGTAGCGGAAATTGAGAGTGTCGGCGGTCGAGAGGTAATGATCGATGCGCACTCCGAATTGGTTGTTGGTCTCGTCTTTGGTCTGAGTGGCGATGAATGAGTTGGATCCATTCGCACCGATGGGAAAGAACGGGAGTAGGTTGGCCGCCGTCGGATCAATCGGCGTGAACAGCGTCATCTGATTGAAGGGGACGGGCATTCCGAAGAAAGTGAGCTGGCCGTTGGGATCGGGTGCGCCCTGCGCATTGGCGCACAACCCGCTGGAATTGAAGCTGTCGCCCGCGATGTTCGTGCACATCTGCCCGAAGTTGCCCTGCCGTTCGGGCAGCGACGGCACGGTGGCGGGAACGGATTCGCCCTGACGGTTGCGGAATCCTTCGTAGTATCCGAAGAAGAAAGTCTTGTCTTTGATGATCGGGCCGCCGAAGGTCCCTCCGAATTGATTTTGTTTCAGCGGCTGAACCGATTGGGTGAAGTAGTCGGAGGAATCCATCGCGTCGTTGCGGAGGAATTCCCAGACAGCGCCGTGGAAGGAATTCGTCCCGCTGCGAGTGACGATGTTGGTGGTTGAGCCAGTATTGCGGCCGAATTCGGCGTTCGCGTTGTGGGAGAGAATCTTGAATTCGGAAATCGCATCGATCGGCGGCTTGAGAACGAATCCGCCATCGACCGAGCTGACGTTGTCGGCGCCATCGATGAGGAAGTTGTTGGATTCGGGACGCTGGCCGTCGACGGCATAACCTTCATTTTCGCGGGCGGGACCTCCGGCTTCGAGAAGGCCGGGAGTCAGCGGAACGACGCCGGGTTGTAGAACCCCGAGTTGAGAGAAGTTGCGGCCATCGAGAGGAAGATCGAGGATCTCGCGTTGCATGACGGTCTGTCCGAGGCTGCTGATGGTGTTCTGGACGAGCGCCGCATTGGCGTTGACATCGACCTGCTGCGTTTCTGACCCGAGGCGGAGACGAATTGGGACGGTCGCGGATTGATTGACGTCGAGGGTGATTCCTTCCTGAAGGTATTTCTGGAATCCGCGAGCGGTGACTTCGAGCTTGTAATGTCCGACGGGAAGTTCGACCAGCAGATAGTTTCCGCTGCGATCGGTGATGGCTGTGCGGGTGAGGCCTGTTTCCACCTGCTTCGCGACGATCGAGGCCGACTGCACGACGGCGCCGCTGGGATCGGTGACGGTGCCATGAATATTTCCGGTGATCTGCTGCGCGGCGACGGTCAGGCTCGCGAAAGTTATGACGACGGCACACGCCACGACTCTGATACGCATGATGCGTTCTCCCCAAAATTCTCGAATGTTTGCGGCCGCCGGGCATGCAAGATCCCGTCCGGTGATGAAGCTAGAAGTGCGTGAAGCGGTCGAACCCCAAAGTGTCCGACAGTATCTGGAGTAAGCGAGGGAGCGTCAATAATGTGATTCGACTATGCGGCTCGAAGTCAGATGCTAGACTTGCTTTTGAGCGTTGAATGACTCTCGAACGAATGGCTACTCAGGGTGAAAAACTCGGATTGATTGCCGGGAATGGAAAGTTTCCGTTCCTGGTGCTGGATGCGGCGCGGGCCCAGGGATTCGAAGTTGTCGTGGCGGCGATCAAGGAAGAGACATTTCCCGAGATTGAAGCGCGGGGCACGACCGTGCACTGGCTGTCGCTGGGCGAGCTATCAAAACTGATTGAAACATTTCAGAGCTCAGGCGTTCGGCGAGCCGTGATGGCCGGGCAGGTGAAGCATAAGCAGATTTTTTCGAGCATTCGTCCGGACTGGCGGCTGGCGAAGCTGCTGTTGTCACTTACGACGCGCAATACGGATTCCCTACTGGGGGCGGTGGCGAAGGTTCTAGCGGATGAAGGCATCACGCTGGAGAATTCTACGTGGCTCCTGGAGCCTCTGCTGGTGAAGCCCGGAGTGCTCACGAAGAGAGCGCCGACTGAGCAGGAGCTTAAGAATATCGAGTATGGTCGCACGGTAGCGCATCAGGTCGCGCAGCATGACATTGGGCAGACCGTCGTCATTGCGGAATCGGCATGTGTGGCTGTAGAAGCGATGGAAGGCACGGATACGACCATCGAGCGCGCGGGGCAGATCATGCGGTCGCTGCGTGGCGATGCTTCCACCCTGAGCCGCGCACTAACCGTAGTAAAGATTGCGAAGCCGAATCAGGACATGCGCTTCGACGTGCCCGTGATCGGAGTGAAGACGATTGAAGTGATGCAATCCGCCGGAGCGTCGTGTTTGGCTGTGGATGCGGGCAAGTGCCTGCTGCTCGATGGGCAGAAAGTGATCGAGCGCGCCGATCAGGCTGAGATCGCGATTGAGTCGCGGGCGACATAAACACTGGCAAGTGCTTTGGCCGTCAGCGCGAGATTCCTCGCCCCGCTTGTTAAAGCGCGGGGCTTCGGAATGACGAAGTTGGCGCGGCCGCCAGATTTCGCGGCCGGGACGACAAACTACTCCTCTTCTTCTTTCACTTCGCCGCGTTCCGCCTTGGACTTCTCGATAATCTTCTCCTGCAATTGCCCGGGAACGACATCGTAGTGATGCATTTCCATGTTGAAGCTGCCGCGGCCCTGCGTCATAGATGTGAGATCGGCACCGTAAGTCAGCATCTCGGACATCGGAACTTCCGCCTTGACGACGGTGTTGCCCGCCTTGTTGTCCATGCCTTGAATGCGTCCGCGACGGCTGTTGAGATCGCCCATGATGGATCCGGCAAAGTCGTCGGGAACGGTGATCTCGACGTTCATGATGGGTTCGAGCAGCGTCGGCTTGGCTATCTCCATAGCTTTCTTAAAGGCGATGCGTCCGGCCATCTGGAATGAAAGATCGTTGGAGTCAACGTCGTGATACGAGCCGTCGTAGAGGACGACCTTGAAGTCGACGACGGGATATCCGGCGAGGTAGCCGCGTGCGGCGGCGTCCTTGACTCCCTTTTCAACGGCAGGAATAAAGTTCTTTGGAATGGCCCCGCCGAAGATGTCGTTCACGAATTCGAATTCGCCGCCGCGGGGTAGCGGTTCCATCTTGATCTTGCAATCGCCGTACTGGCCGTGGCCGCCGGTCTGTTTCTTGTGGCGTCCTTGAACGTCGGCCTTGCCGCGAATCGTTTCGCGGTACGGAACCTTTGGCGCTTTGAGGTTGACCTGCGTGTTGTAGCGCTTTTTCAGCTTGGAGACAGTGACTTCGATGTGCTGCTGGCCGGTGCCGGCGATGAGGAATTCCTTGGTCTGCGGATCGCGGAAGAAGCGCAGCATCGCATCTTCTTCCATGAGCTTGTGCAGGCCGGGGCCGAGCTTGTCTTCATCGGCGCGGCTCTTGGGCTCAATCGCAAAAGTGATAGCAGGCTCCGGCAGCTGCACCCGCGGATATTGAATTGGCGCGGACTTGTCGCCGAGAGTGTCGCCTGTCAGCGTGTCTTTGAGTTTCGCGACGGCACCAATGTCCCCGGCAT
This sequence comes from Candidatus Sulfotelmatobacter sp., assembly GCA_035277905.1. Lineage (GTDB taxonomy): Bacteria > Acidobacteriota > Terriglobia > Terriglobales > Acidobacteriaceae > Sulfotelmatobacter. Next base: position 19,201 of record DATEJO010000139.1, on the reverse strand, counting down.
GAAGCTCGTTGACAGGGACGACGGTTTTTCCTTGCATGACGGAAATGTGCGAGAGCTTTTCCGTCGTTCCTTTGCTGAAGTTCTGGAGCGTGGCGTCGTTCTTCAGGACGCCTGAGAAAACCTTGAAATAGGAGATGCGGCCGGCGAATGCGTCGGAGACCGTCTTGAAGACATAGACGGAGACGGGCTCTTCATCGGTTTCGTGACGCTTGGGGGCGTCGCCGTTGCCTCCGGCAGAGATCTCGCCCTGCACCCATTCATGTTCGGACGGGGCGGGAGTGTAGTCGACGATGAAATCCATGACGCGGTCCGCGCCGATGTTACCTAGACCGGAACTGAAGATGACCGGGAAGATCTTGTCTTCGCGGATGGCGTTGTGCAGGGCGGGAACCAGGTCGTCTTCGCCGAGCGTGCCGGCTTCGAAGAATTTCTCCATCAACCTGTCGTCGCCTTCGGCCACTAACTCGACCAGACGCTCGTGCGCGGACTGGGCTTGCTCTTTCAAGTTGGCCGGGATCTCGGTTTCTTTGCCCTTGCCATTGCCGCCGAGTTCGTAGGTGTAGGCCTTCATCCGGACGAGGTCGATGACGCCGGAAAGACTCTTCTCAGCTCCGATCGGAAGTTCAATGGGGATCACGTTGCGGCCAAAAGCTTTTTCCACCGATTCGAGCACGCGCGAGGCGTCGGCGCGGTCGCGATCCATGCGGCTGACCACGATCAGCCGCGGAGTCTTATATTCTTCGCAGTAATTCCATACGCGCTGGGTGACGACTTCCACGCCGGACACGCCGTCGACCACGACTATGGCAGCGTCGACGACGGGCAGCGCCATCTTGGCCTCGTGCACGAACATGTTGAAGCCGGGGGTGTCGAGGACGTTGATCTTGGTGCCGCCCCATTCGACGACCGCGACGCCGGTGCTGATCGACATTTGGCGGGCGACTTCTTCTTCGTCATAGTCGGTGGTGGCCGAACCGTCGTCGACGCGGCCGAGGCGCTGGGTGGCTCCCGAAGTATAAAGCATGGCCGACACGAGTGAGGTCTTGCCTGCATGCCCGTGACCGACCAGGGCGACATTCCTTATGTTTGCTCCGGAATAGACTTTCAAGTTGGGCTCCTTCAGGCAGGCGTGGGGAAGAGAAGGCCCATGAATGAGGATGAGGGCAGAACAGGCCAGGCCCAACAACCCGCCAAAACCTAGGATGCTACCACGCGGGCAGCGAGCGCAACAACCAAGCCTGGGGAGGCCGGTTGATGCTGCTCGGCGGCCACGGATCGTAGTATCATCCGCAATAGTGATAGGCGGACGCAGCAGCGAAGAGTGGATCTCGCAGTACTCCCGTAGCCACCAGCATCCGGTGAACCGCCTTTGCCACACTTACGGCATTCCTACGATTCTTGTCTCCCTCGCAGTGGCTGTCGCCGGATTTTTTTATCACCTCCTCTGGATTGTGGCGGCTGCCCTGTTCCTGCTGGGCTGGATCCTTCAGTTCGTTGGGCACGCCTTTGAAGGAAAGCCGCCGGAATTTTTTCATGACTGGCGATTTCTGTTGGTTGGCGTGCGGTGGTGGTGGGCGAAAATCAACGGCCGAGCCTGAGCGGCGCGCTTGCGTTGCGTTTCTCGTCTGGTCTATTCTTGCTTCACCTCTGGGGTTCCGCTCACTGGGGAAGCATGCAGCGCCTGACCGCAAGATTCCTGCTTTTGTTTGCCCTGTTGGGGACGCTCGCCCCGTCTGCTTTACAAGCTTTCACTCCAGTTCCACATGCCTGTTGTCTGCGTAAGGGCGCGCATCAGTGCCACGGCTCTGTTCCACCGGATCGCCTCGCGATATCGGATTCGAGTTGCTGCAACCATGTCTGCGGCCGAGGGGTGACGATATGCCAGTGGGCGTATCCGGTGCCTGGGCTTAAGACGACTTCGGTACCGGATGTCAGCGGACTGAAAGCCGATGCGCAGTCGCGGATTCCCGCTGGAGAAGTTCTGTCATCCGAGTCAAGCCGCGCACCTCCTGCCTGCTAAAGACTCTTCTTTCACCGTAAATCTGTTGCTGAGGAACTGAAGGCGCTCCCGCCGTCGCATTGCGTTGCGAAGAGGGCGCGCTTCCGGCCCAGCGCTGAATGGCGTTCGGCATCCGTTAAGCCCAGAAAGAAAAGAAATGTTTGGCAAGACTTTTTTTACGATAAAAAGAGGGGCGACAACGCTCGCAGCTTCCGTTTTGTTGATTTGCGCTCTGCCCGCGCTCGCCGCGATTTTCGGAGCGGTGCGCGGAGTGGTTCATGATGCGCAACACAGACCTGTTCAGAATGCAATGGTGATGATCCGCGCGAAGGCGTCGGACTGGTCGGCCAGTACTACGACGAATGCGAATGGCGAATTTCTGTTTGATCGGGTGCCTCTGGGTGAATACACAGTCACGGTCGCCGCGAAGGGATTCAGCCAGACTTCGCAAGGATTGACGGTTGTATCGGACTCCGTGCCAGTCTTGCATTACGCGCTCAGCGTTGCGGTTGAGAAGGAAACGATCAACGTGTCTGGGACGCCGGAAAGCGCGCCGACGGGTTCCATCACGCCGACTACGATGCTCAGTCGCGGTGAGATTCAGCAGACGCCGGGAGCAGACCGGACGAACAGCGTGGCCATGATCACCAACTACGTGCCCGGTGCTTATGTCACGCACGATCAACTGCACATTCGCGGCGGACATCAGACTTCGTGGCTGATCGATGGCGTTCCCGTGCCCAATACGAATATCTCGTCGAACCTGGGGCCGCAATTCGATCCGAAGGACATCGATTATCTGGAAGTCAATCGCGGAAGTTATGGCGCCGAGTTCGGAGACCGGACCTACGGTGTGTTCGACGTTGTGCCGCGCACGGGCTTCGAGCGGAACAACGAAGCCGAGTTGGTTTTGAGCGCCGGGAATTTTTATCAGATGAACGACGCATTCAGCATCGGCAGCCACACCGAGCGGTTTGCGTACTACGCCAGCGTGAACGGCAATCGCAGCAATCTGGGGATCGAGACGCCGGTTCCCCAGGTTGTGCACGATGCGGAGAATGGGTACGGGGGGTTCGGATCGCTCATCTTTAACGCGGACCCTTCGGATCAGCTGCGATTCATTACTTCGCTGCGCAAGGACTACTATCAGATTCCGTATGATCCGTTCCCGAACGATATTGAGAACGGCGCGCAGTATCCAAGCATCGGATTGCGCGACGGGGACCACGAGTCGGACGCGATTCTGAACTTCTCGTGGGTGCACACGTTCAATCCCGAGATGCTGCTTACGGTCTCGCCGTTCTATCATTACAATCGCGCGAACTATGACGGATCAGCGAATGATCTTCCGATTGCCACGACGGAAGACCGTGGTTCTACGTACGCCGGCGGGCAGGTTAGCTTTAGCGCCAACGTCGCGCGAAATAATCTTCAGGCCGGCATATACAGTTTCTATCAGCAGGACAACGAGCTTTTCGGCGCGATCTTCAACAATGGCAGCGGTGCTCCGTTTACTGACGCCGAGCATCCCAACGGGAGTCTGGCTGCCTTTTTTCTTGATGACAAATTCAAGCCGTTCTCATGGCTGGTGCTTTCTGCAGGCATGCGGCCCACGCACTTTTCGGGAACAGTGACGGAAAATTCGATCAGCCCGCGATTTGGTGCAGCCGTGATCGTGCCGCATGTCAATTGGACGTTCCGAGCGTTTTACGGACATTACTACCAGGGGCCGCCGCTCGTTACTGCATCGGGTCCGCTGCTTCAGATCGCGAACGCGAATAACCTGGGCTTCATTCCGCTGCACGGAGAGCGCGACGAAGAACATCAGTTTGGCGTGACCATTCCATTTCGTGGATGGGTTCTCGATGCCGATAATTTTCAGACGAACGTCCGGAATTTCTTCGATCACAACAATATCGGCGAATCGAACCTCTTCTTCCCTGTGACGATCGCACAGGCGCGAATCCGAGGATGGGAGCTGACGTTGCGTTCGCCGCGTATTGCGAAGCGCGCACAGATTCATCTTGCGTATTCGAATCAGATTGCCGAAGGGGCCGGAGCGATTACCGGCGGGCTCACGGATTTTTCATTGCCACAGGGCTTTTCGCCGCTGGATCACGACCAGCGCAATACGCTGAACGTCGGCGCAGATCTCACGCTGCCGCACAATGCGTACGCATCGACGAACATTTATTACGGATCGGGATTCACCAATGCTTTTCCAGGACATCCGTATCCGGGAAATTATCTGCCGCAACACACGATCTTTGACCTGACACTCGGCAAGGGATTTGGAGAGCATTTCTCGGCGTCACTGACGGCGCTCAACGTGGCCAATCGCCGAGTCGAGTTGGATAACAGCGTCACGTTCGGCGGATTCCATTGGAATGATCCGCGCGAGATATTTGTCGAACTGCGGTATCGGTTCCACTACTAACGGCCGCGCCTGACTAGCGGGCGAGTCTCTCCCGGAGCAGTTCTTCGACGTCGCCGATTTTTTCGCCGAGCAGGTTCAGCTTGCGGGCGAGACCCTGGATCTCAACTTCGGATCTGCGGTTAACGTCGTAGTCGAGCTCGCCGCGGAGGCGGTCTTTGGTGTCCTGACGGTTCTGGCTCATCATGATGATCGGCGCCTGGATCGCGGTCAGCATCGCGAGAACGAGATTCAGGAGGATGTAAGGATACGGATCCCAGGACTTCCTGCCCATCGCCGAAGCGACCATCACGTATATGATGAGCGCGAAAATGGAGGCGACGATGAAGGTCCATGAGCCGCCGAATCCGGCGACGGTGTCGGCGAGGCGGTCTCCGAATGTGGCGTCTTTCTCAATGACTTCGTTGGGATGGCGATTGGCCCGAAGGCGCACGAGTTGCTGCGAGGCGTGGAACTGTCGACCGAGGACTTGCAGCATGTCCATGCCCGCCATTGGCTTGCGCTTGAGCAGAACGGCGATGTCCTCGCGAGCGACTTCGAGGCAGACCGCTTCATCGATCGCGGTGGCCTCCGTCTGATGCGGCGTCTGCTCGAGCATTGAGGCGAAACCGAAGAACTCTCCGTGGATAGGCTCGTCGACGACTACCTCCTGCTGGTCCTGGTCGATGGTCGATACGCGGACGCGCCCGCTCACGACGACGTAGGCCTTGCCGCTGGTGTCGCCGATCTTGTAAATCCGCTGGCGCGGGGAAAAGGTGACCGCCTGTACCTGGCTGGCCAGGACGGCCGTCTCTTCTTCGTCGAGCTGCGCGAACAAAGGAACATGCTTAAGAACTTCCGGATTGCACGCCATCGGGAGCCTCTCATAGAGAAATTCGGAACCGTAGAATGGCACAGAGAGCGTCGGCAAACAACCCGACAGCCGTGGCGAACGACGCGCCTAAGAGTTAAAGTGTGTAGAACGTGGAAAATTCAATGAAGCTCATACGCAATGTTCTGGTGGTGTGCGCGCTCGCCGCGATCGGGCTTACTGCTTCCTGCAACCGTTCCAAATTGCCGACGAAGAAATATGCCTTCACCGGTCGTGTCGTTTCAATCGACAGCCAATCGCATACGGCCATGATCGACGGCGACAATGTCCCGGGATTCATGGACCCGATGGCAATGGAGTACAAGGTCAAGCCGGAGACAATGTTGAAGCAGTTGATGCCGGGAGATTCGATTTCCGCCGATCTGATTGTGGTGGGGCCCGATCCGAAAAACCCGGAAGACCCTCCGGATTCGTGGCTGGAGAATATAAAGGTCACCGGGCGTGCGCCTTCTCCTCCGGCGAAAGGGGCGAATTCGCTGCACATGCCGGTGCGGGGAGAAGACGTGCCGGATTTTTCGTTCGTCAATCAGGATGGGAAGAAGGTTACGCTCTCTCAGTATCGCGGGCAGGTTCTGGTGGTGACGTTTATCTATACGCGCTGTCCGTTTGCGGATTTTTGCCCGCGGATGAGCGCGAACTTTGATGAAGTTTATAAACAGTTCGCCACGAATCAATCCCTGGCGAAGACGCATTTGCTGAGCATCAGCTTCGATCCCGAGCACGACACGCCGAAAGTTCTGCGCCAGTACGGATTCTCGGTTGCGCACACGCATGATCCGGCGCTGTTCCGGCGATGGGAGTTCGCGGCAGCGCGGCCGGATGAAATGCCGAAGCTCCAGGCATTCTTTGCGCTGACCGTGACGCTGCAAGGTGGAATGCTGACGCACAATCTGAGCACCGCGGTGATCGGTCCGGATGGGAAGATTGCCGACTGGTATCACGGCAACGACTGGCAGGTTTCTGATCTAATTAAAGACGCTGCGGACGCGGGCGCTCCCAGAGGTTAATCACCCCCGTCGTGCATGAGGAAAAGCATGAAATATCCTTTGCTCATTCTGGCCATTTTAGGCATCATCGTTTCTTCGCTGGCGTTGCGCGAGCATTACCGCGAGTACGGCGATTCTCCCTGCAGCATCAATGAACACTGGGATTGCGGAGTCGTGAATCACAGCCGCTTCGCGATGCTGGGGCCGATTCCAGTAGCGACAGTCGGGATCATTGGATATGTGTTGATGGCCGTGCTTGCGCTGATGCGCTCGTACCGGCTGCTGATTATTCCCACGTTTGCCGGGCTGGCATTCTCGCTGTATCTGGCGAACATTGAGGCGCACATTCTGCAGGTGTGGTGCGTTTATTGCGTGGCGTCGCTGGTGATTATTTCTCTGATGTGTCTGCTTGACTTGGGGGTCGTGGTGGCCGGGTTCTTCCGGAAGCCTTCGGCGGCATAATTCTGCGGAACCGCCGTCTCGTTCCGGGCGTATCTTTCAGGGATGATGGCGGTTCTACGACGACATCCCGTCCTCAGTTATTTTGCCCTGACCTTTTTTATTTCGTGGCTGGGCGCGCTTTGCGTAGTCGCCCCACATCTTCTGCGCCACGAAGCCATACCCAAAATTTCCGGAATCCTGATGTTTCCGGTCATGCTGCTTGGACCAAGCGTGAGCGGGATCGTTTTGACTCGAGTTGTGGACGGGCGTGAGGGGCTGCGGATTCTGTTTGCGCGGATGCGGCGCGTGCGATTTCCAGCCGGATGGTATGGAGCGCTGCTGATTCCTCCGGCGCTAATCTTCGTTGTTCTCCTCACGCTCGAAAGATTTGTCTCGCCGGTTTTTTCTCCAGGCAGATTCTGGCTTGGAATTTTGTTTGGAGTACCGGCGGGATTTTTCGAAGAAATTGGCTGGATGGGATTCGCCTTTCCCATAATGTCACAGGGACGAAGCCGCGCATCAGCCGCCATTATGCTCGGATTGTTATGGGGACTGTGGCACTGGCCGGTGATCGATTACCTGGGAACGGCTACGCCGCACGGCAGTTACAAGCTGCCTTACTTTCTGGCATTCACATGCGCAATGACCGCGATGCGGGTGGTTATCGCATGGGTCTACTCGAATACCGGAAGCGTCTTGATCGCGCAATTACTGCACATGAGTTCGACAGGTGCGCTGGTGATCTTCAGCCCCCCGCGGGTGAATGCGGCACAAGAAACGATCTGGTATTTCGTGTATGCGGTGGTTCTGTGGCTCGTGGCAGCGATTATCACTGTGGTTTGGGGATCCAATCTTATGAAGCGGAAATCAACCGGAATGGTCAGACCGAACCGCACCCGCTGAGTTCGTAAGATGCGATCGCACAACCGCGTTGGGGATAGGGCCTCGCGGTTCTAACCTTATTCTCGCGGAATTCGAGTTAATGAAGAGGAATCCGCGTCTTCGTATGCGCTTGCAGCCTACCCCCGCTCGAAGGCGTGTTTCCGCTCTAGCTCCTCGACCGCCTGGAGACGCGCTTTCTCGAAGTTTCCTGATTGATTCAGTAATCCTGGAGTGGCTTCGGCAAATTCGCCTTCTATGCGGATCAGTCCTTGCGCGGCGACGAGGCGGGACGCGATCTCGACCAAGTGTGCCGGGGTGGTCTGCACATATTGCGCTTCCGCAGGATCGGCAATCCAAACCCGGCTCGATGCCAGCTTGGTCTGCCAGAAAACCTTTCGCTCGATGAAGGCAGCCATCACTTCGTCAGTGGCTTTGCCAAGGATCCATTGTTGGCGTTTGAAGTCATAGTGGCGGCTGGAAAAAGCGACCGGGAGTAGCTTGCCGGATTTCAGGAACTCGATTTGCCGCCGGTCAACTTCCTTGCGCAGCGCGTTGATGACCGGAGCCTCGGCATCTTTCGGTTCGAGCGATGGCATGACTTCTTTCACGGTCTGCGACAGATTGACGGATACTGGAGCGTGGAGCCCCTCGGAGCCTTCGAGGCGGATATCGCCGTGAAGCACCCAGAAGTCGGCTCCCGAAGTTGATTGGTGAAAGGGCCACTCGAGGTTTATCGAAAGTGGAAGGCCGGTAAGAGTCACCCAGATCTTCTTTGCTGCTGCTTCAGGCATAGCGCTGCGTTCCCCAGATTGTCGACGAGGATTGAGTTTGAATTTCCCCAGCTAAATTCACTTCAATTTTACCGGAGCGAACTCATTCTGCGTCGAGGGTTGCTCGGACTTTCAAGGCGAGGTCGGCCTTGGTGAATGGCTTTTGCAGGAGCTGAACACCGGGCTCCAGCACTTTATGCTGCACGACCATGTCATCGGTGTATCCGGTCATGTAGACGATTCGGATTTCGGGACGGCCGATCTGAATCTTCTCGGCTAGCTGGCTCCCGCTCATGCCGGGCATGATGACATCGGTGAGCAGCAGGTGAATGTGGCCGGAGTAGTTTTGTGCGGCCTGAATCGCGAGTTCCGCGCTGGCTGCTGTCAGAACCCTGTATCCATAACTTTCCAGAAAAATGCGTGTGAGCTCACGCAAGTCCGGCTCATCTTCTGCGATGAGCACGGTCTCCGTTCCGGCCGCTGCTCCTTTGTCTCCATTGCGTGGATCTTCTTTGCGGGGATTGGCGTTCGTCATGGAAGGAAAATAGACGCGGAAAGTAGAACCACGTTCCGGTTCACTTTGCACCTGAATACTTCCGCCGCTCTGTTTGACGATTCCGTACACCGTGGCCAGGCCCAGACCTGTGCCTTTACCGACGGGCTTGGTGGTGAAGAATGGTTCAAAAATGTGAGGAACGGTGGAAGAGTCCATCCCATGGCCCGTGTCGCTCACTTTGAGCATGACATAAGGGCCCGGCGCGAGATCGAGATCACGCGCTTCCTCGGGGCCGATCGTGACGTTTGCCGTCTCCATGGTGAGCTTGCCGCCCTGCGGCATGGCATCACGGGCATTGATGGCGAGATTCATGAGCACCTGTTCCACCTGCCCCGGATCGACTTTCACCGACATCAATGACGGTTGCAGGTTGGCGACAAGCTCGATATCTTCGCCAATCACACGCGCCAGCATGTTCTGAACGTCGGCCACGGCTTCGTTCAAGTCAAGGATTCGCGGTTGCAGAACCTGCTTGCGGCTGAAGGCCAGCAGTTGTTGCGTGAGCGAAGCGGCGCGGAGGGACGCCCGGCGCATCTGCTCGAGGCCATTTTTTGTACGCTCGTCCACACCGGCCGCAAGAAGGAGTTCTCCGTGGCCCATGATGATGCTGAGAATGTTGTTGAAGTCGTGCGCGACGCCGCCGGCGAGGCGACCGATGGCTTCAAGTTGCTGCGCATTCCGCAGTTGTTCTTCGAGATGCAAGCGCTCGGTAACGTCGCGGCTGATGCCCCAGGTGCGCACCCAGCAATTGTCGGCAAGGATGCCGATCATGGTGTTGCGAAAAATCTTTCCCTGTCCGTGCGCGTCTACTTCCTGCGATTCCTGGTCGGTGATGCGGTAGCCGGAACGAATGAATCGTTCCATAAACTGTCTGGTCTCGGGATGCTGGAGCACCAGAAATTCAGCGAGCGGCTTCCCGATGAGTTCCTTGGCTGAGGGAAACCCGAAAATCTTCGCCATGGCGTCATTGCACTCGGCCACGTAGCCGCGCTCGTGCCCGAGGCGAATTTGGTCCAACACCGGGAGACTGCAGGGAACAGGCGGGTCGTACTCCATGCGAAAGATGCCCTCGGAGCTTTGCTCGACGAAAGCACGATAACGCTCCTCGCTTTCGCGGAGGGCTTCGTTGGCGAGTTTCTGTTCCGTAATGTCGACCATCAGGCCGCGAATCAGCCTCTTGTTGGTCCTTTCCTCGCGAAAAATCACGGCCTCGTCGCGGATCCAAACTTCGCGGCCATCCTGCCGGCGCATGCGGTACTCGGCGCGGAATGGCCGGCCTTCTTCCCATGTATCTTCAAGCTGCGCGATGGGATGATCCTGCGGATTGAGATGATTCCACCAGAACCACGGATCGGACATGCAATCTGCGGAGCGGTACCCGAGGATCTTCTCGACCTGCGGACTGAGGTATAAAAATCTTCCTTGCGCGCCGGCTTCGGCGACGTACGAAATGGCGGGCACTTCTTCGACCAACTGGCGATATTTTGCCTCGGCTTCGCGGAGCGCGACGGTGGCGCGTTTCCCCTCTTCCTGCGAGCGAATCGCGGTGATGCCGAAGGCGAGGTTATTCGCCATTTCGGTGAGCAGTTCCATCTCAGAGTGTTCGAACGAACCGACCTGATCCGAATAGATCATCAGAACGCCGAAAGCACGGTCTGCAGTGCGTAACGGCAGTGCGATGACTGCCGCGTATCCACGCTCCAATGCGGTGTCGCGCCAGGGCGCAAAAAGAGGATCACGCGCCGTGTTGAGGACAACGCAAATGCGGTTCTCGCGAATGGCTGTGCCGGAAGGACCACGCCCAGCGGGATCGTCTTCTGTCCATCGCACGTCGATCTGATCGAGATATCCGTTTTCGTGCCCGGCGTAGGCGACCGGGGTAACAGTTTTCTTTTCGTCATTCTGGGCATAGCCGATCCATGTGAACCGGTATGCGCCCATGCGAACGATGATGTCGCAGATGTCGCTCAGCAATACCGGTTCACTGCCGGCTTGAGCCAATGCCTGATTGCAGGCGCTCAATGCCCGCAGAGCGCGATTCAGGCGCTGGAGTTCTTTATTGATTTCATGGTCGCGATCAGAAACTGAAATCGACCCACTGGCGGCGGGGGAGACTTGGGCCGAAGATCCAAACGCCAGAGTGTTCGCTCCCGGAGGCTCCTGGAAAGAGCCCGGCTCAGGCGGCCTGGACGGATGAGAGTTTTCCTGCTTCACTGAAATTCCGCGCCATTTTGCGATACTTTGCGCGAACTGGCAATAGTCTACAGGCTTCCTTCAACTGCCAGCGCGGAAACGGATTCTTGTTCGCTTATCCGTACAAACGATGTCGATCAGAAAGAAGGCACAAGAACGATTTTTCGGCTATCCAGTTTTTCTTCGAATTTTCGTTCCCATGCGCAACATCTTGCGGACGGTTCCGGTTGGAAGCGCTTTCATCTGGTCGTAAAGCTCGGTGACGGCTTCGAAAAATCCTGCCATGGCCTCCAGGCGTTCGCGCGTGTAGTCGGCGCCTGCTTCTTTGGGATCGAGGTCAGCCAGACATTGGCGCAGAATCTCGCGAGTAGGATCGATCTCGCGCCGCTTGCGTTGTTCAATCACGAGGCGGAACATTTCCCAGACATCTTTCATCGACTCATAATGCTCGCGGCGGTCACCGAGCACATGAACGGCGCGGACAATTCCCCAGGTTTCGAGTTCACGGATGGACGTACTGACGTTGGATCGCGCCACGCTGAGTGTCTCGGCAATCTCCTCGGCCGGCACCGCTTTGGGCGACAGGTAAAGCAGGGCATGGATCTGGGCGACAGTACGGTTGATGCCCCAGCGCGTGCCCATCTCTCCCCAATGGAGGATGTATTGCTTCTGGACTGCAGTCAGTTCGGGCATGTCTTTTCTTTCAGTACAGACTGAATATGCAGAATTTGGTGGGCTCTTGTCAATGACGCCGGCACGTGCAGAGAAAGGACGGGTAAATTTCAGAGCATCAATTCCTGCTACAGTGAGCCAGTGCATCCGACGGACGAATATACGCAGCGGCGACAGGAGCGGCAGTCGCGAGTTCTCCACTTCGAAAGAATCCATATTCAACTGGGGAACGTGCGGCTGTGTCTGGCCATCGCGACGGTCGTGCTGGCGTGGATTTCGTGGCGATCGCATCTCATTTCAGCCTGGTGGATTGCGGCGCCCGTTGCGGCATTCGCGGGAATTGCGGTCTGGCACTCGCGGGTGCTGCGATCGCGGGAACTCGCGGAGCGTGCTGTCGCTTTCTATGACCGAGGTATCGAGAGGATTGCAGATCGTTGGGCTGGGACCGGGGCGACGGGCGAACGCTTTCAGGATCCGCACCATGTGTATTCCGGAGATCTGGATTTGTTCGGGAACACAAGTTTGTTCCAGTTGCTGTCGTCGGCTCGCACGCGCATGGGAGAAGACACGCTCGCGAACTGGCTACTTGCGCCGGCAACGGTCGATCAAATTCGTGAACGACATGCGGCGATCAACGAACTGCGCGGCGAACTCGATCTTCGGGAAGATCTGGCCGTTCTCGGCCAGGATGCAGGCGTGGGCGTGTTTCCCGAGGAATTAGGAACGTGGGCAGAAACGCCCAACCAGATGAGGCCTTTGTGGCTGGCATGGACGGCGCCGATTCTGGCGGCGCTCTTTGTGTTGACAACCGTCGCCTGGGCCGTGTGGGACATGGCGACACCCTTCATCGTCGTGGTGAGCGTCGAAGTATTTTTCACCTACCGGCTGCGAAAAACTCTAGATGCGATTCTGCATTCGACCGAGAACGTGTTTCACGATCTTGGTCTTCTTTCCGGAATGCTGGAGAAGCTTGAGTCCCACGAGTTCCGCGAAACCAGCATGAAGGCGATGCAGCAGCACCTTCTCTCCGGAGGTACGACTGCGTTTCAAGCCATCGCGCGGCTGAGAAAGCTGGTGGACCTGATCAACTCGCGGGAAAACAAATTCGTGCAGATCATCGATGCTCCCTTCATGTATTCGGTTCAATTGGCGTTTGCGGCGGAACGCTGGCGGCTCGCTCATGGCGGTGCCGTGCGAGCTTGGTTGAGAACTGTCGGTGAGATTGAAGCGCTGCTTTCGCTGGCGGCCTACAGCTTCGAGCGTCCGAGCGATCCGTTCCCTGAATTCATGGATGGTGCGGCAGCATTCGAGGCGGAAGGGTTGGGGCATCCTCTTTTGGTGGAGGCGGTTTGCGTCCGCAATGATGTGCGGGTGTGCGGAGCGACTCGCGTCCTGCTGATCAGTGGATCAAACATGTCGGGCAAGAGCACGCTGCTTCGCGCGGTGGGAATCAATACAGTCCTCGCGATGGCCGGGGCTCCGGTGCGGGCGCGACGTATGCGGCTGACGCCGTTACGCGTTGGCGCGAGTATTCGCGTGAATGATTCGTTGCAGGAAGGCAGCTCGCGGTTCTATGCGGAGATCAAGCGACTGCGGCAGATTTACGATCTGGCGGGAGGAACTCCGACGCTGCTTTTTCTGCTTGATGAGCTGTTGCAGGGGACGAATTCGAAAGACCGCCGCATCGGGGGCGAGGGAATTGTGCGGGCGTTGGTTGAGCGCGGATCAATCGGACTAGTAAGCACACACGACCTCGCGCTGACGGATATCGGCAGCGCACTCGACGGGCATTTGCACAATGTCCATTTTCAGGACGAGTTGGCGAATGGAAAAATCACATTCGACTACACGCTACGCGAGGGAGTGGTCACGAAGAGCAACGGGCTTGAATTGATGCGATCGATCGGGCTGGATGTTTAGGGGCGTAGCAGCGCGGCCCTCAGCGGCTAAAGCCGCTCCTGTCTGCGCCGTTACGGCACGGCTGGAAGCCGTGCCCTTCCCGAGGACTTCCGTGGGCCCAGTTATTGCCTCGACATCCGCTCCGATTACCAGACTCTGCAGGCGTTCTTGTTCACCATCGGCGACCCTGCTTTGCAATGGAATGCCTGCTGAAATTGCGGCATGTTCGAGACGACGCCGTTGGTGCGATATTTCTCGGGCGAATGCGGATCGACTGTGGCGCGCAGGCGCTTCGTTTCGTCGCGCGTCTGTCCGCACCAGCTTTGCCCGTAGCCGATGAAGAAGCGCTGATCGGGAGTGAGGCCGTCGATCGGCTGAAGATTTTCGCCGTTTGTGTCCTGCTTCCATGCCATGTAGGCGAGGAGCAATCCGCCTAGATCGGCAACGTCTTCGCCGAGAGTCAGCTTCCCGTTGATCTTGATGTCGTCAATGATCGTGTAGCTCGAATACTGATTTGAAATGCAGTCGGCGCGTTTCTGAAATTCCTTGGCGTCCTCGGCGGTCCACCAGTCGCGGAGATTGCCATGCGCGTCGAACTGGCGCCCTTCGTCGTCGAAGCCGTGAGTGAGTTCGTGGCCGATGGTGCCGCCGGTGTCGCCGTAATTCGGAGCGGCGTCAGACGTCGGATCGAACGCGGGCGGCTGCAAGACTCCGGCCGGGAAGTTGATGTCATTCATCTGAGGATCGTAGTAGGCGTTGACCGTGGGCGGAGTCATGCCCCACTCGCCGCGGTCCACCGGCTTGCCAATCTTCGCCAGCTGGCGGTCGAATTCGAATTTGCGTGAGCGTTCGACATTGCCAAGTTCATCGCCGCGGATGATCTCAAGCTTGCTGTAGTCGCGCCATTTGTCCGGATATCCAATCTTGTTGGCGACGCCATGAAGTTTGATCAGGGCCTGCTGCTTGGTCGTGGCCGACATCCACGAGAGATTTTCGATGTCCTGCTGCATGGCCGTCTCGATCTCTTTGACCATCTTAAGAGCCTGCTGTTTGGCTTCCGGGCTGAAATATTTGTCGACATAGGCCTGACCCAGCGCTTCGCCTAGATCGCGGTCCACGCCCTCGGTGCAACGTTTCCAGCGCGGCTGAATTTCCTGCTGTCCGCGAAGCGTCTTGCCGTAGAAGGCGAAATTTTCATTGACGAATGCGGAGGAAAGAAATGGCGCATCGGCGTGCACGAGATGCCAGCGGAGATACGTTTTCAGATCGTCGAGGCTGGCGGCATTCAACTCTTCGCTCATTGCCTTGAAGAAACTCGGCGAGGCGACGTTCAGCGATGAGAGCGAAGGCATGCCGACTTTTGTGAAATATACGTTCCACTGGAACTCGGGCGAGAGCTTTTCCAGGTCGCCGCCGGTCATCTTGTGGTCGAGGGCCTTCGGATCGCGGCGCTCGACGCGGGTCATGGAGCCCTTTGCCAGCGCAGTTTCGATTTTCATGATGGTCTGGGCTTCTGAAGCGGCAGTGTCGGGCTGATCGCCAAGAAGTTCGAACATCTTCTGCACGTGGGCGAGATAGGCTTTGCGCAGTTCCTGCGACTTGGCGTCATCTTTTGTGTAGTAGTCGCGATCGGGAAGGCCCAGGCCGCCCTGGTCGGCATCGGCGATCACCTGATTGGCGTCGCGGAAGTCCTGGATGGAGTCGAAGCGGAACAGAACATTGTCGTACACCATCAAGGCGGCGATGTCAGCCATGTCGGACTTGGATTTGAGCTGCGCGATGCGGCCGAGGACGGGCTGAATCGGCTCGGCCCCTTTCGCGTCGGCTGCCTTTTCGTCCATGCACGAGGCGTAGTAGTCGCCGATTTTCTGCGTGACGGCGTTTCGGCTCGAGCCAGGCTCTGCTGCGGCTTCGAGGATTCCGCGCAGCTGCGACAGGTTTTCGTCCTGCATCTTTGAGTACGTGTCCCAGGACGACTGGTCAGGAGGAATGGGATTGTTCTTGATCCAGCCTCCGCACGAGTACGCGAAGAAATCGGTGCAGGGATCGATGCTGCGGTCCATCGAGTTGAGGTCGAGGGACGGCTCATGATTGGCGGCGGCTTGTTGGGCATTCGCGAGAGTAAGGAAGGAAAGTACCGCAAGCACAACCACACCAGTGCGCAGGATTGCCATGGGCAGGTCTCCTGAAACTTTTAGGATCGGACTGCGAAACTAGAAAGTATAGGCCTGTTCGCTGCGTTGTGCTTTCCGGTATGACTCAAGCCCGGCCGAGATGAATCGAGCCGTCGCCGGTGCGAATCGTGAGCAGGCTTCCGCCCCCGTTCAGCTTGCCGTGAACCTCGTTCTGGCGGATGGTTCCTTCGGCGCTGACGGGCATCTCGAGGTCGATGTGACCGTCACTGGTGTGGAGATCGACGTCGGCCGAAAGGCTGCCGGGAATCCTCAACGATACGCTGCCATCGCCGGTTTCCAGCCGCCAGCCGCCGGCCAGTTGCGAGCCGTCCGAAGCACGCACGTCCACGTGGCCGTCGCCGCTCTTCAGTTCGAGTGCGTCGAAACGTCCGTTGGCCTCAATGCTCCCGTCACCGGTGGTGGCATGAAGTTTGCCGTCGACATCGTTGATGCGTTCCGATCCATCGCCGCTGTGCAGGTCCATCTCGCCCTTGAGTCCGGCAACGTCGATCCGGCCGTCACCTGTCCGCAGATTTACATTTCCTTCGCGGGGCATCTGGATGATGACGTCCACCCGGTGATTGCCCCATTCGAAGTTGAAATTGCGGTGGGGATAATGCACGTCGATCTCGACCGAGTTTCCGGTCTGCCGTTCGTCGACGCGGATGCCGCCCTCGCCGATCTTGTAACGGGTCGTTACCACCTTCGCCTCAATCGTGTTCTGATCCCAGGTGGTGACGCGGATGTTGGCGTCGGAAGTCTCGATCCGCAAGTCGGGCTTGCCGTTGAGCGTGTAGGTTTTCGACCACTCGTCGGCGTGGGCGGGCAAAACGGCGACGACGCTGACTGCGACTGCGATAAGCCATAGGCGCTTCAGGGAAACAGTGTTCATAGGATCCTCCGGCAGACGAGCACACATCGGCCCCGCCTCTTAGACGTGGTTACGGGGAATCGGTGAGGTTCGTTCCAAGTAAATTCACGACTTCACGGCTGGCGGCGTGACATAGGCCATTCGAATCAAAGTTCGTTCTGAGAACGGCAGATACAGGAGCGCTGCGCTGGCGGCGAAGGCCGCTCCCAGGCCGATCTGCTCGATCAGCAGGAATGGCGCGGTGGCCCAGAGTTGATCGAGGGCCAGGATGAAGGGGAAGAGCCGGCGGAATTTCTCTCCCATGCGCTGATGATCGAAGCCGACGCCGGTCGTCAGGTAGAAGCGCAGGGGGATTCCGACTCCGGCGGTGATCAGAACAGCTACGGTCAGCGCGGTGGAACCCCAGTACGGGAGAAAGGAGTCGGCGATGTTCTCGATGGCACGAATGCGGATCAGGGCCGCGACGTAGAAGCAGAGATACATAATCTGAATCAGGGCGAAGAGTCCGCGGGTGAGCCTGCGATGCGGGATGGGGACTTCGAGTTCGGGATGCAGCGCGGGAAAGGCGGGCTCGGGAGCGGAAACCGGAGCCGGAGCCGGCACCTGAGGCGGGGGTGGAGCAGGCGGCTCGGATTGCACCGGCGCGATGAATCGATATCCCCGGCGAGCCAGCGTCTCAACATAGCGGGGATTCGAGGCCGAATCGCCCAGAGCTTCGCGAACCTTGTTAATCGCCGTGTTGAGGCTATGGTCGAAATCGACGAATGTATCGGAAGACCAAAGTGTCTGCTGCAACTCTTCGCGAGTGACGACCTGACCAGCACGCTCCAGCAGCAGGGCCAGGACCTGAAATGGCTGCCCCTGCAGGCGCAGCTTGACTCCGCTTTTCCGAAGTTCGCCGACGCTCAGGTCGAGTTCGAAGACGCCAAAACGGGCGATCCGGTTGTTATTTTGCGAAACTGCCATCGACGAGGCGTAGTGTAGCATCGCGGCGCTACAATATCCCGGTGGCTACTCCCCAGTCACAGAACGAGTCCGCACCCAAAGCGCACCGGCATGCGGTTTACGCGTCGGAGACGACCGGGCTCGTGGTAATCGCCCTTCTATTGCTGATTCTTACGTTGCTTCGCTACTGGCACGACATTCACTGGAGCCTGCGCTGAGTGGCGGCAGAGCACGGTGGAAGAGCAGGATCTGCGCCGCTGCTGGCGGTGATCCTCGGGCCGACGGGCAGCGGGAAGACGGCTCTGTCTCTTGCTCTGGCGAGAGAATTCGGCGGCGAGATCGTCAACTGCGATTCGGTGGCGATGTACCGCGAGTTTGACATCGGCACCGCCAAGCCAAGTTTGAGTGAACGTGCCCAGGCTCCTCATCATCTTTTCGATTACATCGATCCCACACGCCATGTGACCGCGGGCGAGTACGCGCGGGAAGCGCGGCAGGTGCTTTCGGAGATTAGGTCCCGCAAGCATTTGCCGATCGTGGTCGGCGGCACTGGATTGTATTTGCGCGCTTTGCTGGAAGGACTTTTCCCGGGGCCGCAGCGGTCGGAAAGATTGCGGGAGCGGTTACGAGAACGGGCGGCCAGCCGCGGATCTGGGTATCTGCACGAGATTCTTGTCCGGCTCGATCGCGAGACTGCCGCGAAGATCCATCCCAATGATGGGCCAAAATTGATTCGAGCGATCGAAGTGTGTCTTGCGTCGCGGCAAAAGATGTCGGACCTTTGGCGGCAGGGGCGCGACCCGCTGCGGGGATTTCGCATCCTGCACCTTGGGCTTGATCCGGAGCGTGCGCTTTTGTATCAGCGGATCAATCAACGCTCCGCGGAAATGTTCAGGTCAGGGCTGTTGGAGGAGACGAAGTCCTTGATGGAGAAATATGGGACTCAGGCGCGGCCGCTGGAATCTCTGGGGTACAAGCAGGCTGCGCAATTTCTGCGGGCTGAGTTGACTCTGGAGCAGGCGGTTCAGGCCGCGCAGCAAGGGCATCGCAACTATGCCAAACGTCAGATGACCTGGTTCCGGCGGGAGCCGGATGTGAGATGGCTTAACGGCTTTGGCGATGACGCGCGGATTCAGCGCGAAGCGGTCGAACTGGTGCGAAGCTCGCTTTGATCAGTGTCTTGCCGGTTGGCGCTGCAATCCATTTGCATTTGTCGGCGGCAGTGGCGGCGCAAAGGAATGCATAGATCCTGCGCCGCTAAAACCTGCGACAGGATGACAACAGTGAAACGGCTGGTTTGGGCGCGATAACTGTCCTTCCGAAAGCTCAGAAGTCAACGCCGTTGTTTCCATCTTCTGCTATCGTTTCTGCATGCAAAAAATCCTGGCGCTACTTCTTGCATTCGTTCTCTCTACGTCTGTCTTGGCCAAGGATAAATACTCGCATCCCTCTCGCATTCGCGAGACGCGCGACAGCGACAAGTGGGCCGAGAAGACGCTTCACAAAAT
>DATEJO010000138.1:0-24498 GCA_035277905.1 Candidatus Sulfotelmatobacter sp. | reverse complement strand
CGCGCCGCCGGACAGCCGAGGCGGCTGTCCCTACGCGAGCATTGCCGCGGAACAAAAGAATCCTCTACGCAGCAAGGGATCGGCTTTCGCCGATCCCTTGGTCCGGTCGGAATGACTGACGGCTAGTTAGAAGCGGAAGACGGCTGCCAACTGAATACCGCGTGGGCCTCCGCCGCCGATGAAGGGGTTGCCGATGCCTACGTCGCCCGTGGCAGCGATCACCGGAGTGGATTGTCCCGGTGCTCCCAGGGCGCCGACCTCGCGGCCGTTCACATTCTGGAATCCGTGATTAGCCGGATCAGCGATGAACGCTGGAAGGAAGGGATTGGCGAAGTTGGGATGATTCAGCAGATTGAAGAAATCCGCTCGAAGTTGCATGGTTAGACCTTCCGTGAGGGCGGTCGTTTTGTACAGTGCGAAGTTCCACTCCTTGAACGAGGGGCCATGGAGTGAGTTTCTGCCTTCATTGCCGAAGTGGCGCGTTCCAGGGATGCAATCGGAAGAAGCTCCAGTTGCGGCGTTCGTCCCAATGGTACAGGGGATCGCAAATGCGCTGAGATCCACGAAGTTGTACGGATCGTGCGCGTTGTACTTAATCGGTCCGACGACATCGGGCCGATCGAAGCCGTTGCCACTGCCGCTGTAGTCGCCTTCAAAGTTGTAGTTGAACTGGAAGGGCTGACCGCTCTGCAACGTCGTGATGCTGTTGATACCCCAGCCATTTTTCAGTTTCTGGAAGTTGCCTCCCATCCGAGGAAGTTCATACCCGAGATTCCAGGTGAGGCGATTCGGAATGTTGAAGTTCGATGGGCCATACTCCAGAAACGGGCGGGTGCTGTCATTGGGTTGGGCAGCGTTGGGTTCGAAATCTTCGCCGTCGCTCGAGTTATCGAGTGACTTGGAGTAGACGTAGTTCAAAATCGATGTCACGCCATGCCACCCGGTAATGCGGAAGCTCGTCTGCAGCGCGTTGTAGTTCGACTTGCCGGTCGAATTCTCCTGAAGAATATAGAACGCGTCGTAGGGATTGCTTTCGTAGTTGCGGGTGACGCCGTAATCGCCTGTGATCGCGCCGGTGGTAGCGCAGGTGGCGATTCCGTTCGGACAATCTGAAGCGGTAATCTGAGCCTGGCTGGGCTGGCTTATGTCGAAGAAGCGCCAGAGACGATGTCCCTGAGAGCCTACGTAGGAGACCTGCAAGGCAGCGTGCGCATTGATCTGCTGCTGGATGTTCAGGTTGTAGTTCTCCATGTAGGGCGTTTTGATGTTGCGATCGAAACCGAACGCATCGCATTCAAAATTGCAGCCCGTAGCGGCGGCGTAGAGCGGTACACCAGAGGCGATGGGACCTGGGACAACACCAGTCGAAAGGATCGGGTTGGGTCCGATATTGTTGTATGCCGGACCAGGATCGAAATACGGCGAGTACGGCAGGTGACCGAGGACCATGTCTTGGGAGAACGCGTCATAGAACATACCCCATCCAGCGCGAATGACAGTTTTTCCCTTGCCCGTAACGTCCCACGCAGCGCTCAAACGTGGCGCGAAGTCTTTCTTATCCGGATTGTAAAGGCTGCTCAGTCCTGCCTGTCCGACTTGGGTGAGGGTGAATGTGTTGTTCACGGCATCGAGGCTGGTGATGTTGCTGAGCAGGTTGTTTTTCTCGCCGACAACTCCGAAATAATCCCAACGAAGACCATAGTTGAGGGTCAAGCGGGAGTTCACGCGGAAGCTATCCTGTATATACAATCCGAAATTGTTTTCGAAGGTGTGCCGGGTCGAGTTGCCGTAGTACTGGAAGCCGCCGTCGACTTGGCCCGTAAGGAAATCCTGTAGCCCATTGCCAGTGGTGCTTCCGTCGAAAGTCAGGCGGCCACGGAAGTACTTGTCGAAATATTGCTGGACCGAAGTGCGGTGAAAATCCACGCCGACTTTGAGATCGTGCTTGTTCATCTTCCACGAGAAGTTATCGATGATCTGGTTATTGGAATCGAAGCGGTGACGAGGCAAGCTTCCGGTAGCGCCCAACTGCGCCGCATGACCGATCGTCGAGTCTCCGACCTGAATGATCGGAAGACCGGAATCGAACGGCGCTGTGCCGTTACAGAGTGTAGTCGTACTTGCGGCGCACATCCCGATGCTGCTCGGATGAAACGACTGATCGGCGGGGAAGAATCCTTCCGCAAACCGGTTCCAGCCGTAGCGCAATTCGTTCACCTTGTTCCCGCCGATTGTATGCGTGTACGAAAGGGAAACGAGTTGGACTCGCGTCGGAGTGTAGGTGTTGAAGCCGGGCAACTGTCCGCCGCTGGCGGTCAGCGCAAGTGGAAACGACTGGACACTGTCACCGAAGAAATAGCGACCTGTCAGGATGTTGTTCGTGTTGAAGTTCTGATCGATCTTGGCGATGAAGCTGGTCAGTCGGTTAAACGACGGCGACGTGACTGAGGCGGTCCCCATGGTCACGTCCGGGATACCTTTCGAGAGATTCGGCGCCGGCCAGGGGTGCTGTGCGAGGAGTTGTTGGATGACCGGATTGCTGGAGTCGCTGGGCTGGAGGGAACCGTCAGCCGCAGTCCCGGTAGGAACGGTAGCTAAGGTCACGACGCCCACCGGTTCCTGCTGTCCTTCATAATCGATGTAGAAGAAGGTCTTGTCTTTGACGATTGGGCCACCTAGCGAGGCTCCGTATTGATTGTTGTGAAATGGGGCCTTGGGCTCTCCGACGGGATTGAAATAATTGCGCGCGTCGAGCGCGTCATTCCGGAAGTAGTCGGCTGCACTGCCGTGGAGCTTGTTGGTGCCGCTCTTGGTGACTATGTTTACTACTGCACCGGCATTGCGTCCGTATTCGGGTTCGAAGTTTGAGAGCACGTTGACTTCGGCTACGGCATCGATCGGCAGAATTGTCGACGGCGTGCCGAAGACGCCCGCCTGGTTGATGGCGGGATCGTTGCGGTATCCGTCATTCATGTCGGTGCCGTCGAGGAGATAGTTGTTGGAGCGGCCACGGGCGCCGTTCATCGAGAACTCGCCGAAGGAGCCGGGAGAGTCGGAAATTTGGTCGGGAGATCCGGAAACGCCGGGGTTCATGTAGATCAGCTTGGTATAGTCGCGGCCATTGACCGGCATGTTTTGAACTGTCTCGGAAGTCAGGACGCCGCCCAGTGTGTTCGTCGTGGTCTCGACGAGCGGCAATTGATCTGCGCTGACCTCAACTTTGGTGGAGACTTCACCGGTTTTCATGGCGGCATCGACGCGGCGCTCGGCGGCTACATCGACGGTGACGCCGGTGGCGACGAAGGTCTGGAATCCGCTTTGGGTGATGGTGACGGTATAGGTCCCGATAGGGAGTTCAGGCAGAGAATAGCTGCCGTCGCCGCTGGTCTGGGTGGAGCGCTCGAGTCCGGTCCCGGTGTTTTTTACGGTGACGTTGGCACCGGCGACGACTGCGCCGGAGGGATCGGTGACTGTCCCCAGGATCGTTCCGCGGAAGGTCTGGGCCGATAGGGTCGCCGCCGCCAGAAGAGAAAACACCAGAATGCTCATCAGTGAAATGAAGCGCGCTCTCATTGGGTCTCCTTCGAAACCGTTCAAGTTGTGAGGGGAGTCGATGGTTCTGCGGGACGGCCGGTCGCTTAGCGACGTCTGGGAAAGCTTGCAATTCCTTGCATACTAACAGGATGCCCCGTCCGCAGTTTCAGCTGACCAACATTATCCAAACATTATCGCGAGAGTCAACCAAAGATTATGGATGGTTACCATAGATTTAACGAATGCGGGGGCGGTCGTTGGTCGCTAGTCGTTGGTCGCTAGTCGTTGGTCGTTCGCCATTGGTCGGTCAGTCGCCCCTTCTTACTCGTTCGCGAAAGCGATTTCTGACGCGGCGTACACACCCACAGCCTCAGGGGCTAAAGCCCCAATCTTTGCTGATCCCTTGGCGGCACGGCTGGAAGCCATGCCCTTCCCTTCCAGCGGAGCCTCGGGCCGCAGACACCGGCGGCCCTATGTGGCGAAGGGCGAACGGCTAACGACCAACGGCTGGGTTTAGAAGTTGAAGGCTACGCCGCCGCGGATGGAGCGGGCGGAGTCGACCAGATAGACCGTCTGATGGTCCTGGCCGAGGACGGGGACGTATCCCTGGGCGAGGAGATTGCGGACATCGATTAGAGCTTCCACGTGTCCGCCTAGGCAAGGCAGCGGCTGGCGGATGAAGACGTTCAGGAAAGGATCCGACTGGCCCGCAGAGGCGTTGAACATGTCAACTGGCGTAATGGTCGATCCGTTGACCCAACGGTAAGATGCGATCCAGCGCGTATGAGTACGGGCGAGGGTTCCGCTGAATTTGGCTGCTACTGCGTGACGGCGCTGGGTGGTGATCCACTGCTGCGCGGTCAGAAGCGGAACACCCGGCTGCGAGAGATCGAGGGCGCCGCCGTAAGCATAATCCACGGTGGCGGCTAAATCGGAGGAAAACTTGTGCTGCAACACAACTCGCAGACCGTTGGTGTCAAGAGACGGTCCGAGATAGCTGAAGGTGCCCGAGGAGATATCGGGAAGGAGGTATCCGCCGGAAGCGGTGACTTCTCCGGTGCCGGTGAGGGCGGGATTCGTGATGCGGTCGGAGAAGAACGCGACCTGAAGATTATTGTGTCCGATGCGCTGCGAAAGACTGAGTTCCTGATGGTGCGCGCTCTCGATCTGGGGAGCATAGCCAAGCACACTGACGCGCGGATCGGCCTCGCTCATGTCAGCGGGAGCGGAGTCGAATCCCTTCTCAGCGCGAAGAGTGGGGCGCGACGTTGTGTAGCTGTATTCGACGACGGTGTTGGGCGACAAGTGAAAGTCAGCCGAGGCGTACGGGCGGAATGCGTTCAGATGGCCGAGGAACTGGATGGTCTGCAACTCGCTGCGGAACTTGAGTTCGAGCACGTCTCCGATGGAGAAATCGTCCCCGGCGGAAAGAGCCAGGGATTGCAAGGCAGCATTGTGGAGATTGGGATCCGAGGGGGCGAATCGGCGAACGGTGAGACCGACAGTCGGAGTCGAGCCGTTCGCGAGATGATGCGTGTAGGTTGTGTGAACAATGGCAGCGGGCAGGGCGGCGCCGTATCCGACGTTGCCGCTGAGAGCGAGGTGGCCGTCGGAAAACATGGAGCGCTCAAGTGAAAAGCCCGTGCTCATATCAGAGCCGGTGCCGTAGCCCCCTGCAACCGAGCCAGCGAGGAAGGAGACGCTCCCGGTGGTTGCGTGGGACTGCTTCCCTTCCGGAGTTCCGTTGACATCGTCGAACACGCGCAGAATCGGGCGATTGGCGACGGAGCGGAGCGTCCATTTCCAGTCATCGTCGTCCGGGAGATTGCGGACCGGACCGAGTTGCATTACGCCGAGAAGAGTGCTGAGAGTGACATTAACGTTCAGGCTCACGCCGGGGCGGACGCCGATTTTTTCGCGAAGTGCGGGAAGGAAGGACGGAGCAGTAACTTTTAATGTGTAGAGGCCGGGAAGCAGGCCGGTAGCGGTGTAGTATCCGGCACCATCAGTGAAGACGGTAAAAGTGCGGTGAGCGGAGCCGAGCAACTCCACGACGGCACCCATCTGCGGTGTGCCACCGGCGTCGCGAACATATCCCGAGATTTTGGCTTGGCGCTCGGCGGCCCACGCGGGAAGCGAGAGACCTACCACCACAGCCCAAGTTGCGAGCCTAGACAGCTTCACCTTCGCCCCACCCCCTGGGGGAATGCAGGGAGTTACTCTACTGCAAACACCGCTGACGGATCAACGGTTTGATTCGTGACTCTATCGTTTACCTTGATCTGAATCTTGTAGACGCCCGGTTCCAGTTTCGCCGGAACAATCGATTTTCCTAACGTGACCTGGTCGCCTACGTTACCCATTTTGTCGGTATTCTCGACAAACTGGACGACTGGTTTATTGGTTGCAATGTTGGTGATGTCGTACTCGAACGTGGCCGACGCTTTGTGCGTCTTTTCATCGACGCCCAGATTATAGACCTGCATCCAGAAACTCGCCCGTTGATCTTTGTCGCGGTGGAACACAGCCGGCTTGCCGTCGGCCGGAGCCACGCGCGGACGAACTTTCATGGTGCCGATTACAAAGCTGCCGCTACCGATGGCTTTGGTAGGAACCGGTTCCATCTGGTCGGCAACAATCAGCGACGAAGTTGCAAGCTTGTCGTCGGAAAATTCCGGAACGATTACGCTGCGGCTCCAGACACCCTTGCGGTCGCCGTTGACATCCTTTATGGCGATGTTCAGCTTGTAGCGGCCGGGCCGAAGCGGAAGCGCCTTCCAGTAAACGGAGGCATTTTCAGCAGTGCGCGGAAGAAGTTCTGCCGGAACATCGACCTGAACCGTGTCTTCGAAAGTCTGCGCGATCTTGCCTGTCAAAGTCGAAAGCCGGCCGAAGATATTCACTGTTCCGCGCTGGACACCATCTTTATTGACGAAAGTTATGTCGCGGTTCTTCATCTGGATGGTGATCGGAACCAGGACGGTGTCGTCGGTAACTTTCACGTAGTCGGTGCGAACGTCAAAGGGCATCGGGTTCAGGATGATCTTTGAGTTCACCGCTTCTTCCAGATCGGTGAATTTCACCTTAGGAGCCTGCTGCAGTTTCGCAAACTGCTCCAGTCGATCGAATTCCTTGGTTTGCAACATGCTGCTCTCGGGGCCAAGACCCAGCCGCTCCATGCCGTTGCCGGTGAAGCGCTGCGCCTTATTCGACAAGCCCATCTGTTCCCAGAGGGTAAGGCCGGCGTTCGGCGTCATCAGGAGAGCGTCTTTTTCGGAGCGGTCAAGCGTCATGTGATACTCGCCGCACATGCAGGTGTCGACGAATTCGACGATGACTTCCTGTCCGATGCCTTCAATGTAGCGATAGCGCCAGTCTTCAAACGGGAACGTGGAAGTTTCGCCGCCACCTTCTTCCATGGGGCGCTCGTATGTTCCACCGGAAGGATGGGACTCGATCTCGTCGGGCTTGCCGAAGACGATGTAGATGCGGCCGCGGTCTGTTCTCCAGCCGGGGACACCAGCGGCGAAGTGTTCGTTAGCGTAGGCGATGCGCTGGTAGTGCTCTTCCTTATATTCGTTTTCTTCGGTGTCGGGAGTGGGGTCGCGGCGCTGCCAGAAAGCTTCAATGAAGTTATCGCGCTCTTCGTCGTTGGAGAGTTGCTTAAAAGCGGCGCGCTCTTCGTCGGTAATGATGTAAACGACGTCTTCGTCGAGCCACTTCTTATAGGGCTTGCTCAACTCTTGCTTCAGCGCCTTGGCGTTCTTCTTGCGCTGTTTCTCGTCGGGTGGGCGCTTCAGAGGGTCGACGGCAGACTTGCCCTGATCTTTGTTAATAATCGCTTGCTCGTCGTCAGAAAGTCCGGGAACGGGAGAGGCGTCTTGTGCGGGCTGCGCCTGCTGCGAAGGCTGTGCCTCGGCCGGTTGGGATTTCGAATCGGACTGCGGTTTGTCCTGGGCCATGGCGCCCAATGAGAAAAAGCAGAGCAAGGAAACACTTGCGAATCGGAGCGCGGTTCGATAAGAAACCCGGAACATGAGAGGGACTCCTGCCAAGACGACCGTCGTTTTCCTATTCTAAGGCCGTTATTTGTGTGAAAGCAAGGTTAAGTCTTGTCCGGAGAACACATTGAAACAGGTACCGTCTGGGTTAGAAGGCGACAGGGTGGTGCGGAGTTGCCCAAGGTGTTAACGAATCTGAGGCTACAAACGGCAGCTTTGCAAGGCTATAATGACCTGTTCCGGGGGCAGACTAATCACTCCCCGCCGTAACGGGTCGCGGTAACGCTCTTCTAATTCTGATCGGGAACTTTCTCGGCTCCAAGCTCGTAACAGAAGATGTGTGTCCGTCACCGGTAAGGCGAAGACCCTTTTTGTCGCCAGATAAACGATTTGGCATGATGGGGCCGCTGGGAGAAAAATACCCGGAGTGACGGGAACTATGAAAGCCTGGAAAAAAGTAGCAATCGGCGTCGGCGTGGTTGGTGTCCTTGCAATTATCGTCGGCTTTACCGTTCATCAGAGCAGCAAGAATGTCGCGACGGTCCAGACCAGCAAGGTCGTGAAGCAAGATCTTGCAACAGTGGTGAGCGGCTCGGGCGAAATCAAGCCGAAGACTTACGTGAATATCGGAGCGAATGCGTTCGGCAAGATCACTCATCTTTATGTTAAAGAGGGGGATCACGTCAAGAAAGGCCAGTTGCTGGCGCAGATCGAGAATGTGCAGCCCGAGGCGGACGTGAATGCCAATCAGGCGTCATTGCAAGCGGCGCAGACCGACGCGATCGCAGCGGAGGCGGGATTGAAAACCTCGCAGGCTGACATGCTCCGGGCGCAAGCGGACTACGACCGCAACAAGCTGGATTGGAGCCGCGCGCAGAGCCTCTATAAAGACGGGCTGATTTCGAAGTCCGACTTCGACAGTCGGAAGAATTCGTGGGAGACGGCCGATGCGGGCTTAGCACAGGCTCAAGCGCGAGTGGCACAGGCTCAAGCGCAGAAAGATTCGGCGGACAAGCACATCGCGCAAGCGAAGGCCACGCTGATTCACTACACGGACCTGTTGCGGAAAACGACGTATCCGGCGCCGTTCGATGGAGTGGTCACGAATCTCCCGGTGCGTGAAGGTGAGACCGTAGTCATCGGCATTCAGAACGCGCAGGGCAGCACATTGATGACGATCGCCGACATGTCGGTGATTACAGCTGAAGTGAAGATCGATGAGACCGATATTGTGAACGTGGCGCTCGGGCAACCGGCAGAAGTGACGATCGACGCGATTCCGAATAAGACTTTTCACGGCAAAGTATCGGAAATTGGGAACAACGCGATTGTCCGCAGCAGCGGGCTTTCGACGTCGCAGTCGGCGACGACCAGCGAAGAAGCGAAAGATTTCAAGGTGGTGGTGACGCTATCGGATGCGCCGGATGACTTGCGGCCCGGCCTTTCGACCACGGCGAAGGTAACAACCGCGACGCGAAGCAATGCGATCTCGGTACCAATCCAGTCGCTCACCATGAGGACGCAAGATCAGATCGACGCGCAAAATAATGCGCCAGGATCGGTACATGCCGCGGCACCTGCTGTGAAAGAAGTGGCATCCAAGAGCAAGAAGGATAACGAAATACAGGGCGTGTTCGTCATTCGAAACCGGAAGGCGATTTTCGTTCCGGTGACGACGGGGATCATGGGAACCAGCGACATTGAGGTGCTAAGCGGGTTGAAAGAGGGCGACGAAGTGATCACGGGCAGTTACAAGATTTTGCGTTCATTGCGTCCGGGAAGCAGCGTCAAGATCGACAACTCTGCGCCGAAGAAAGAGGAAGAATCCTCATAACCTTAACCAGGCTGATACGTCCAACGGGAAACGCCCGTAGAGGTCTCGGAATCGGAGCCCAAGCAGAAAGAACTTAGCCAAAGATCGGAGAGGGTCAGTGGCATTTGACCAGGAGAAAAACATGGCAACCGCGGAAGTCATCAATCTGCCCAATACTGCTACTCTAGCTCCGCCGGAATCGTGCATGATTGCGGCCGAGGACCTCTGGAAGACCTATGACATGGGGTCGGAGCAGCAGGTCCACGCTCTCCGCGGCGTCAATCTGCGCATCCAGCGCAACGAATACGTTGCGATTATGGGACCGTCGGGTTCGGGCAAGTCCACGCTGATGAACCTGATCGGGTGCCTCGATACTCCGTCACAAGGCAAGTACTGGTTGAATGGACAGCTTGTCAGCGAACTGGATGATGACGAACTGGCGCGCATTCGGAACAAGGAAATCGGATTCGTTTTCCAGACTTTCAATCTTCTGGCTCGAGCCACGGCTTTGCATAATGTGGAACTGCCGCTGATTTATGCGGGCGTTCCGACGAATGAGCGAATGGAACGCGCGAAGTCAGCCCTGGAGGCGGTCGGCATGGGAGCGCGCATGCAGCACAAGCCGAACGAACTGTCCGGCGGCCAGCGGCAGCGCGTGGCGATTGCAAGAGCCCTGGTGAACAAGCCCTCGATCATCCTGGCGGACGAGCCTACCGGAAACCTCGATTCTCAAACGGGCGTGGAAATCATGGCTTTGTTTGACCGGCTCCAAACGGAGGGGAATACGATCATTCTTGTCACGCACGAGCATGACATTGCTGAATACGCGCATCGCGTCATTCATATTAAGGACGGCGTGATCGCCAGCGATCAGCGGAGTGAGAGTCATCGGTGAGCAGGGGCTAGGGTCCAGGGACTAGAGGTTAGGGATTTAGAAAATCGTGGACAGCGGTACATCGAGGATCAAGATGAACGCTCAGCCGGATTCGGCTGGGCGTTTTTGCTTTTCGGCAAGTGAGCTGAAAGAAATCTGGTTGAAACGACACAAGTGAAGGCGCCCACACCGTCCAAAACAGAGGAGGTCCAAGCGATCAGGAGAGTCTTGATTACGCTTGGTTCGTGATCGAATGATCGGCCTCTTTCGAGACTGGCGCAGGTTCCGCGACGGCGACGCGGTCGCGACCGTCACGTTTGGCGCGATAGAGGGCTGCGTCGGCGGCCTCGAGAAGCATCTGCCGGGTTGCGCCGTGGTCGGGAAAGCAGGCGACGCCAAACGATGCGGTGACCCTTCCCAAAGGCCGCCCTTGATGCGTGAGTGTGAGTTCGTGCACTTTCAAGCGAATATATTCAGCGCGGGATTGGGTTGCGTGGAGGCTCGCTGCGGGCAGGATGATCATGAATTCCTCGCCACCATAGCGGCACACTGCATCTTCCGTACGAACGCAATGCGAGAGGAGCATGGCTGTTTCGCGCAGGACGGTGTCTCCGGCTTCATGGCCGTACGTATCATTGAAGGTTTTAAAGTGATCCAGGTCGAGCATGAGCACGCCGAGCGATTGCTCGGAACGCGTTGCACGGCGAATCTCGCGTTCGAGCGCTTCTTCGAGATACCTACGGTTGAACACTCCAGTGAGCGAATCCCGGATGGACTGGTTGCGGAGGGCTTCGCGTAAGCGAAGATTGGCGATCGAGAGACCGACCTGCTTGGCGAACATGTTGACCATCAGCGTGAGCGATTCGGGAAGTTCGCCGTCAGCGATCATCTGGAAATAGAGAATACCGATCGATTCGCCCTGGGAGAGCAGGGGTAGGCAAACGTAGGAGCGATCTGGCGGGATGACGTGCTTGCAACGGGCTGTTGGATCTCCGGCCAGCACGTAATGCAGTTGGCCGGTGCGCAGCCCCCAGCAATCCTGCACGCTGAAAGAACTTGCGGGCAAGGGGCAGTCGGCCCAGGAAGCGGCCACTTCCAGGCCTTGATGGGAGGGGTTGAGAAGGAACACAGCTCCCGTGAGCTCGGGGAATATTTTCGGGGCCATCCCGACGAGAACGGAAAACATATCTGTCATGTCAGCGCAGCTCTGAAGAAGTTCGGCCATTTTCGCGAGCATGGTCGAGCGATCGGAACGCTTTCTCAGGTCAATCAGAATGCGTTCGTTCTGGTCATTGAGTTCCTGCTGGGCAAGAGAGCGCTCGCGCATTTCGTTTTCAAGACGGTTGTTGGCGTCAACCAGAGCGTCCGTATGCTTCTTGATCTGCTCTTCCAGAGACTGCTGATTCAGCATCTGATCGTGAATGTCGGTGCAGGTTCCGAACCATTGCAGAATTGCGCCGGAGGAGTCCGACAGAGGCACGGCGCGATCGAGATACCAGCGGTATCCTTTGGCGGCGTCACGCAGCCGGTATTCGATTTCGAAAGTGCTGCCGGAATGCATGCATTCCAGCCATTTTGCTCTGCAGATCTCGCGATCGTCCGGGTGGACGGCTTCCACCCAATCAGTGCCTAAACTCTGGCCTGGGGACATGCCGGTCATTTCGTACCAGCGGCGATTGATGTAGCTGGTTTGGCCATCGGAACCGGCGATCCAGACGATCTGAGGAATGGCTTCGGCCAAGGTACGGAATTTTTTTTCGTTGTCCAACGCCGTTGCGCGACGGGAAAGTTGTAACGCCAGGGAAGCGGCAGCTGCGGCGAAGAGAATCGCTAAGCCGAGCAACAGGTAATCGTACCGGTGTTGGAATACCGTCGAGTGGAACGCAGTGATCGCTTCGCGAGCAATCGTGAACACGCACACTTCTCCGCAGATTGGCTGCTCAGAAAAGATCGGCAACCGGGCCGATTTCTTGAGTTAGAAGCGTGTAAGCGGCGCTCGAAAGTCCGGTCAAAAAAATATAGAGACGTAGCAAGCTACGTCTCTACGGGATCACAATCGGTGTGGATTACGGATTCGTGCTGACCGGTTTCACAGTTGCTGTGTCGGTGAAGAACTTGTGGTCGTACATGTCGCGGTACATGCGTCCGGCAATTTCTGCGGCCTTGGGACCGAAGGTGGGACGTCCACCTTCCAGGAAGATCACAACCACGATGCGGCCGACATCGGTGTTCGCATAAGAGGCGAACCAGCCGAAGCGGGTGCCGTCGTGGGAGCAGGTTCCGGTCTTGCCAAGGATCTCTTCTTCGTTGAAGTTGAGCAGAAGGCGGCGGGCAGTGCCGTACTGAACTGCTCCGGCCATGCCGTCAGAAAGTTCGGGAATCAGAGGCTTGATGTCGAGCTGACGCTTAACGCGCGGCTCGAAATCCGCGAGCTCTTCCGGAGTCGTCGGATGCTGGAGATAGTAGAGCGTTCCGCCGTTGGCGATGGCAGAGACCATGGCGCCGAGTTGCAGAGGAGTCATGGAGACACCCTCGCCGAAGGAACACATTTTGCCGACGCCGCCGAGTTTCTCGGGGATCACTTCATCGGGATAGGTGCCCAGTTGTTCGCCCGGAATATCGTAGCCAGCGAGTTCGCCGAGTCCGAACTGATGCGCGTAGTAGGCGACTTTCTCGAAACCAAGCCTGCGTCCCAGAGCCTCAAAATACGCATTGTTCGAGTGCGCGAGAGCGGTGGTGAGATTCATGCGATAGCGGCCCCCAAGAGAAACCGGAGTTTCCTTGGAGATGAGGCCTTCGCTGAGCGCGGCAAGAGCGACGGAGAGCTTGATTGTCGAGCAGGGTTGCGCGCCGCTGGAAAGAGCGAGCTTCTGGTTGACCATGGCGAGAACGCGTCCGCTGGTCGGCTCGATGGCGACGACAGTTCCGTTCATGTTGCCGAGAGCATCGATCGCGGCCTGGCGCACAACCGGATCCTCGCCGGCAGTAATGTCGCCGGCAGTGATGTCTTCGGCGAACGAACTCATGGTGAAGCGCTCGTAGTAGTGGTGACGGCGGCGGCGCGTGGTCACCGAAGCGCGATGTACGGTCGCACTGTGGCTCCGGGCAAGATGATGAAGACGGCGGCGTGTGCGCTGCGTCTCATTGATCTTTTGGGATTTGGATTTCGTGGGGGTATGCGTGTTGATGTGTGCTGCAAAACTTACGCTTGCCAGACAAAAGCTCGCGCAAAGAGTAACAACTAGACGAAAAAGGCTCATTCCCCTAAACATCTCTTTGTTTTCACTCCCGGAGGTCTAATGAACTACGATGCACGCTCAGTGCCAGCGGACGGTAATACTGTCCTTTCGCCTAACTGTGCTGATAGTAAGAGAGTTAGTGCGTTTCGGCAATGACAAAGTTTCAATCCTATAAAACATTAATTTCTCTACAAACCATTCTGAAACAAGCACATAAGTCTCGATTACCGGGGGTCAGACCCCTTCGGTAACGGGTTACCAGGTTACTGGAAAGGCACTCTCTCCAGGTGAAAAGGTTTGCGTAAAGCAAGTTTCAAAGTTTCAGAGGTTTCAAAGTTTCAAAGACAGTAGCAAATCGCTGGAACTTTGACCTCTGTTAAAGAATGAAAGGCCGGCCTCTACATTACGTCGTTGCGCTTGCGCAGGAATGCTGGAACGTCGAGATCGTTCTGCTCGAAGTTCGTCACCATCGCGTTGCGCATGGTTTCGAGCGAGAGCACGTCGTTGGCGACACGATCCGTTTGTGACATTGCAACCGGAGCTGGTGCTTCATCCACGTAGGGCCGTTCTTCCGGCATCGGCTCGGACATGATATGCGGAGGAACGTCGTCGGACATTGGCTCGCGTTCCGTTACCGGCTCGGGAAATTCCATGGCTTCATCGTGAATGGCGGCAAACGATGTCCGCGTTTCCTGCTGGCGATGGCGCGCGGTCGGCATCTCACGGAATCCGGTGGCGATGACCGTGATCTTCACCGCGTCTTTCATTTTCTCGTCGAGAACGGCGCCGAAGATGATGTTGGCATCTTCGTGAGCCGCGCCCTGGATGATCGAGCAGGCCTGCTGTACTTCGGCCAGCTTCAGCGAAGTCGATCCGGTGATGTTGATGAGGATGCCGCGGGCGCCGTCGATGGCTCCGGCTTCGAGCAACGGAGATGCGATCGCGCGCTGCGCCGCTTCGATGGTCCGCTTTGCGCCGCAGGCAGAGGCTGTGCCCATGACGGCGTATCCCATGCGCGCCATGATCGTCTTCACGTCGGCGAAGTCGCGGTTGATGATGCCGGGAATCGTGATGATGTCGGAGATTCCCTGCACGCCCTGACGGAGGATGTCGTCGGCGATGCGGAACGATTCGAAGAAGCCCGCGTCTTCGGCGACGGCGAGCAGCTTTTCGTTCGGGATGACGATCGTCGTATCGACGGATTCCATCAGTTCCGAGATGCCGCGTTCGGCCTGCTGCATGCGCCGTTTGCCTTCGAAGGAAAACGGCTTGGTGACGACCGCGACGGTCAGGGCGCCCATTTCGCAGGCAAGCGAGGCGATGATGGGAGCGGCGCCGGTGCCGGTGCCTCCACCGAGTCCGGTGGTGACGAAAACCATGTCGGCGCCTTCGAGGGCTTCGATGATCTTGTCGGAATCTTCGAGCGCGGCCTTGCGGCCGACTTCGGGATTCGCACCGGCGCCGAGACCGTTGGTCAGCTTCACGCCGAGTTGGAGTTTGACCGGAGCATGGGACATCCGCAGAGCCTGCAAGTCGGTGTTGGCGACAATGAATTCGATGCCCTCCACTCCGGCATCGATCATTCGGTTGACTGCGTTGCCGCCACCGCCTCCTACGCCGATCACTTTGATCTTGGCGTCGTTGCGGGCTTCTTCGTTAAAGCTGATGCGAATGTCGTTTTTGCTCATATGCGAACTGCTCCTTTGTGCTTCGTGGGGTTTTGCGAAGTTTCAAGGTTTCAGAGTTTCGAGGTTTCAAAGACCCGAGGTTGGTGTGACGCTTGGACTTTGAAACTTTGAAACGTGAAACTTTGAAACTTCGCTCTTACGCTCCTTTTCCTACCAACATCGCTTTCAATCTCGATCCCAAGCCGCCTTCCTGGAAGCCACGGGCGATGCGGGCGCGATGGCCGTAGTTCACCATGCCAAGGACCGTTGCGAATTCCGGCTCCGATAACGTCGAAGGCATCTTCGCGAGCGGCGCGGGCCATGACAGGCGAACCGAGCGCCGCACGACGGATTCAGCGACATCGAAAATTCCCGGCAGACGCGATGCGCCTCCTGTCAGCACGACCCCTGCGAGGCAGACTTCGAACATGCCGCTCTGGCGCAGCGCGTCGCGCATCATTTCGAACAACTCGCGCGCGCGAGGTTCGAGAATTTCCGCTACTAATCTCTGCGGCAAGAGGCGTGATGGACGGTCTCCGACGGACGGCACCTCGACTTCGTTGCCTTCGGGAATCAGCGTCACGACTGCGCTGCCATAGTTCTTCTTGATTTTTTCCGCATCGGCGAGCGGAGTGCAGAGTCCTACGGAGAGATCGCTGGTAAAGTGATCGCCTCCGACGGGGATCACGCAGGTGTGCGCAACTGCTCCCTGCTGGAAGACAATGAGTTCCGTGGATCCGGCGCCGATATCCGCGAGGCAGACACCAAGTTCTCGCTCATCCGAACGCAGGACAGAATCTGCGGCGGCTAACGGCTCGAAAACGGTGTCATCGACATGCA
Organism: Candidatus Sulfotelmatobacter sp.; assembly: GCA_035277905.1. GTDB lineage: Bacteria > Acidobacteriota > Terriglobia > Terriglobales > Acidobacteriaceae > Sulfotelmatobacter. Next base: position 8,530 of record DATEJO010000138.1, on the reverse strand, counting down.
CTCCGGCTTTGTTCACCGCAGTGATGACGTTCTGAGTGGCGCTGGTTGCGGCCGTCACCATGTGCACGCGGACTTCGAGACGCGCGGCCATCATGCCGAGCGGATCGTGCACGCCGGGTTGATCGTCGAGAATGAATTCCTGCGGAAGAAGATGCAGGATCTCGCGGTCCGCAGGCAGCGCAATTGCTCGTGCCCGCTCGACCGCTTGTTTGATCTCATCGCGTCCAATCTCACGCGGACGCGTTCCGAGGCTGATGCCGCCGTGCGTGTTCACGCCGCGAACGTGCGCTCCGCCGATTCCGATGATGGCGTGTTCGACGGGCGCTCCAGCGACGTCCTCGGCGGCTTCAGCGGCCTGCTGAATCGCGGCGACCGCCTTGTCGAGTTCGACAATGACGCCTTTGCGCGATCCGCGAGAGTCGGCGACGCCGTGCCCGCGATAGCGCAGGCCGGTGTCGGTCACCTCCGCCATGAGAGCGCAGGTCTTCGCGCTGCCGACATCAATCGCCGTTAGGTAGCTTCCCTGCTGGTTTCCCATCTCCGATTAAGGTTCCTGCCTCCGTTAATTGGACCCTGTAGCTGCCGGCTTAATAGCAGCGCTTGGCTTGGCTGAATTCACCGCAACCGCGGCGTGCACCGGCTTCTTCGTTTCTGGCTTATGCGCTTTCTTCACAGTCGCCGGTTTCGGCTTTGGCGCTGCGGCCACATGTCTCGCGGTTTCTCTCTTCTGAGCGGCTGGCTTCTTAGCGGCCGGCGTCGATTTCGCGACTGCCTTCTTCCAATGTGGTTTCACAGCGGGCTTCTTCGCCGTGGCCGTTTTGGGATCGAGTTTCTTCTCGCTCAATTCGAATGCCGGCTTCGGAATCGTCCGGTCGTGCGGATTGATGCGCGTGGTCAGGGCCGCCGGTTTCACTCCGGCCGCTGCCGCTGCACGCGCTGCCGAGACGGTCAGTTGGGCCTGCTTCGGCAGTCCTTGCAGATCGGGATTCACGATCACCTGGTTGTCGTAGCGCAGGTTGACCGATTCGAGTTTCTGAAATTGCTGGCGCCACTCGCGCACGTGCGTGGTGTAGGTTTTGTATCGCTTCAGAAAGTCTGACGATCCGAGTTCGACCAACACATCGCCGGCAGGATCGTTCACCCGCACCTTAATGTTGTCGAGGTCCGTCAGGTCAACTTCGCTCAGGTCCTGGGAATAATGCGCGCCGCTGGAATCGAGTTCCTGGACAAGCTCGTTGTAAGCCTTCATGCGCGGCAGGCGCGTTGAGAGCGGCTCGCCGGGATTCATCCCGAGGATGACAGGGAAGGAATATTTGTGCTTCTGCGGCAGGTCCATGAGCGTGCCGCCGGCATCGATCAAGAAAATGCGCGGACCAACGCGGGCAAAGGCAACAGGCGTACGCTCGTGAATTTCAACCTGCAGGCGATTGGGCACGAAGCGCATCACGCTGGCGGATTCGACCCAGGGGATCTGCTCGAGCTGAGCTTTCTGCTGGCTGAGGGGAACGAAGAAAATGTTTCGTCCGATATCGGCGCCCAGGACTTCCATGATCTGGGCCTTGGTCACGTTCTGCATGCCCGTGACTTCGATGTCGTCGCTCGACTCGATGCGGAAGCGCCAGGAGTGCTCGCTGTAGTGATAGACGCTGATGGCGGTGACGGCTCCGGCGCACAGAATTACGACACCAATCGAGGCCCACAAAATTCGATTTGCAGTCTTTTTAGGAAGCGAACTGCGGCGTGCGGGAACGCGTTTTTGGGCGCGCAGAAATGGGGATTCCTCATCGACGTCCAGATCGACCAGACGCGCGTCATCCAGTTCTTCGCGCGAGGGTTCGTCGCGCCGGTGCGGCGCGCTGGGCGGGTACAACTCCTCTTGCATGATGGTGGAACCGCTTTTTCTCGCCATCAAACCAGAGTTGTCGAGAGGAATCGCTGAGCTTTTTCACTATAGCTGCAATTCTCGAAATGAGATAGATCAAAAATTTAAGGTTTTGCACAGGTGGGAACCGGGTTGGGTACGTGCGGCAGGGGTCAGCGGCTAGAGGCTAGGGACTCGTCTTCCGTTCTCCGTCATCAGTCACGATTGGAATTGCCGCAAAAAAAAGCGGGCGTGGTTCCCTTGCCACGCCCGCGCTTCCAGGAGGCATGTTGGAAGATTTCTAGACTGGGCCCGCGCCGGCGGATGCGATGTGAATGACCGGCATCGCTGGCATCGGCACATGAGGCGTCCGCGGGACGCTGACATGGATGCGCGGACAAACGTCGATTCTTGGGACTCGCACGACTACCGGACTGAAGGTCACGGCTGGAATCCGAACCTGCGCCATTCTCGCTTCAATACGCGCGCGGTTGGCTTCGATGCGGACAAGCTGGGCTTCTTCGCGGTCCGACATGGCGCGGACGCGGTCGAAGTTCGCTTCGGACTCGTCGATCCGGCTCTGCACGCGAGCGATGGCCGCGCTGAACGGGCAGGAGGCCACTTCATTCCGGGTCGTCACAAAGCGGGCTTCGGTCAGAAACTGATCAGCGCGTCCGGTAGCCAAAGCCATCACGGCGCCACTGTTATGTTGGACCTGGTCGACGATTTGGTGGGCCCATGGCATGCCGCCGTCGTGATAGTTGGCATTCAATCCAGCGGCAAGAACCGCGACGGCCAGCCATCCCCATGCTTGTGTTTTCATGACCTTAACCCCTTATGCCAGATAGACGGAGGGCGCTATAAAGCGTTAGCAAAGAAAGATACGGAAGAGGGCGGCGGGAAGTTCACGAGGGTCAGAGCCGGGTGCCGGGCCTGGAGATTGGCAGGGTTGGTGCAATGCGCGAAATGGAAATTTTTCGCCAGTCTTGCCCACGTGACTCGCCTCACAACAGATACGAAAGGAACTTGGTATGCTCGGCACCAAAATGCCCATGTGGTCCAAAGTGGTGATACGAGTAATCGGTACTGTGGATGCTATTCTCAGCGCGTTTGGAATGTACTTACTGTCGCACTCCGTTTTTGGTGCGGCGTTTGCGCTTAAGCCGCGCACGGCTGCTCCATATTTCAGAATCGCTTTTGCGTCGATGACTGCGGTAAACGCGGGATTTCTCGTGCTGTTTGCTTTAGGGGCGTTTCAACTCCTTCGCCTGAGAAGTGTTGGCATTGTCGTGCACGCTGTCGGCTCTGGTTTGCTCGTCGGATATGGCCTACTAATCGGAATACTCTGGCTTGACCGTTCTAGCATCGGAAGGAGCATCGCGGCCGCAACAGGGGTGGCAAATATGGGAGTTTCACCCTTCGAATTGCTATCCATTGTGCCTTATGCTTATCCGATAGCTTCTACTGTGGTGCTTCTCGTCACGCGCTCGAAGACGGCGGCCGAGATGCAGACATCTGATGTCATCGGTGCAGGGCAAATTCGATGATGGCAAGAGCGGCAACTGCTTTGGCGGCGGGCGTTTTCTGCGCAGCAACAGCAACTGTGATTTCGTCAGTTCTGGTAGTGGTCTTCTGGGTTGCTCCGGCTCGTGCATTTCAACACTGGTATGAGGCACCTCAGGCTGTTGCTGTGATGTGTCTGTTCACTTTCATCCCGGCTGGCGCGTTTGGATTCATTTGCGGAGTTGTTGGCAACCTGTACCTGCTGCTGAGGATTCGATCTGTCACTTTTGGGAAGCGCCTACTCGCGGAAGCCGCCTGCTTCGGCATCTTCTTGGCCTCGCTGTTTCCGTTGTTCTCCGCGCTCATGGGATGGGAAAAGGGCGATTGGCTGAATTGGAAGGGGTTTGTGTTCAGTGCGGCCGTCGGCTGTTCGACTGCACTCTTGTACGCCGCCATTTTCGGCGATTCGTTGGGACGCGAAAAATCAATTTCATAGCTGCATGCCAACGCAGCGAGTGTTTCATCACCATCGATAACAGACACAGCCCTCGTTGACCATCTTCAGCGATCACTTCGCCGACTCCGCCAGCAACTCTTTCAGATACTCCTGCCACACTGCTGCCCAGGTGTGCGTGCCGTGACCGTGGGTCTGGTCGGAGATCGGAATCAGCACGAACTTGCCATGGGGCACGCGTTTGATCTCGCGCTCGGCGATTCCCAGTTCCGGGGGATTGATGAAATCGTCGGCGGAGTTCACGAACATCACCGGAGCTTTGATCGTCTCGAGTTTCGACGACGGGTCATAGTTGCGCGATGAATTTACCGCGTAGAGAAGATCGTTCGCATCGAGATTCGCTGTAATGCGCTTCGTAGAAACGTCCAGGTACTTGTCGGCGGCGTCGCGCGTCGGAAGATTCTTTTGCATGAGCAGAGGCGCGCTCCCGGCGATCAGCAGAAAATCGGTTGCGATCTGGAGCGCTGCGCGCGGCTCAGTCGTGTAGTCGCCATTTTTCCACTCCGGATCCTCGCGGATGCCGTCGATCACCATCTTGCGCCACAAACGATTGCGCCCGGCAATCTGAACGGGCAGACAAGCGAGCGGCATCAGGGCGTCCATGAAGTCGGGATACGTTTCTCCCCAGACCCACGAATGCATGCAGCCCATGGATGTGCCCATGACGAGGCGCAGATGATTCACGCCGAGCCCTTTTTCGAGCAGTTCGTGCTGCGCGGCGATCATGTCGTCGTAGTCATATTGCGGAAAGTGGGCGTGCATGCCGTCGCTGGGTTTGCTGGACTTTCCATGACCAATGTTGTCGGGAAGGATGATGAAATAACGAGTCGCATCGAGCAGTTGGCCGGGGCCGAATAGGACGTCGGCGAACTGTGGCGCGAGAAATTGATGTCCGGTGCCGCCGGTGCCGTGGAGGATCAGGACAGCATTCGTCACCTTGCCGTTAGGATCGCGAGCAGGCTTGCCCAAAGTCGTATAGTGCATGCGCAGTTCGGGCAGCGTCTCGCCGGATTTGAACCGGAAGTTGTGGATGATGTAGTCGCCTTCGGCAGGCGCGGGCTTTGTGGCGGATTGCGGCTGCTGCGCGAAGCAGTACGTCAGGCACGAGGCGCTTAGCACTGCAATCCACAAGGAACGACGGAGCATCAGGCTGGCTCTCACGGTTCTCCTACGCTCGTCCCGACCAGTGGTTTTCAAACGCACTCAGCTTTGGGTCTGTCGGGGAGCGTTAATTTAGAACCTGTAGCTTACACCTACAACCAAGGCGTGCCGGGCCTGCAGGTCCATTGCCGGCCCAATTTTCCCCGCCAGTTGCGCTATGCCGAACTGAGCGGTGATGGGGACGTCGCTGCTGGGGTGCACGCGCACGAAGTAGGCTAGCGTGGTAGGAATCGTGGCCGTGGTTGAAAAGTACTGTCCGGGCACTTCTTTTAGAGAGCGGGGCTGCTGCGCGACCTCCGCTCCCAGGTCCAGCTTGGAATGCGCGGGCCCGCTTATTCGGAATGCGATTGCGCCGAAGCCGCGGAATGACCAGTCGGGCGAGTTGCCGGCGATGCCCATCAGCGACGCGTTTGTGAGTTTGATCCCGGCGTTTAGAACGATGGGCAACTTCAGCTGATCGAGAGTCTTCGTCGCCACGACATAAAAATCGGTGCAGGTGGTGTTCTCGCGTTCCGGCACTTCCGTGACCCGGCGCACCTGCGTACGTACCACGGCCCCGGCTGCAACTGCTGGGACGAATCTGGCCTTGCGGGCATTCTCCGGAAGCAGGCGAAACTTGATGTGCGAGATGTTGAATCCGTTGGCAAATACCGCGCTGACGCCCGGCACGCTGCCTTGCTGGTTGAACGAGCGCGTGAAGCCGATCTCCGCGATTTTCAGGAATCCGATGGTGACTGAGGCTTGAAATTCATTGCCCAGTGCGGGGCCCGCATTCATGTAGTGAAAAGCCAGTTCCGGATGGCCGAACCCGTGCCGCGGCGAAAGCTCGGTGTAGGCAAAGGGCGTTATTAATCCTCCAGTTTGGCCTTCCCAGTTCAGCTGCGCTAGCGCGGAAGGGGCGAAGAAAAATGCGAGCAGGGCAAGACCGAAGATCTTTCCGAGGACGCGACGGAACTGTGGCGGAACTCTATCGAGCACTCGCATGCGCTAGCTCCTCAAGTGCCTTCAGAACCGGAACACAATGCCGGTCGAAATCCGCGCATTGGTCTCGTGATACTTGTACGTCAGCTGGTTGTCGGAGTTGGAGAAGCCGCTGTGCAGCAGGTCCACTTGCCCGCGCAGCGCCAAATGCTTTGCCAGGGTGACATCCACTCCGCCGCCCGCCGCATAGGTGAACGAGTTGGCTGAGGTAGGGGCACATAGGATGCCGGTGCCGCAGCCACTCCCATACGAGTAGTTGATGTGGGTGGCTCCGAGCAGGAAGTGGGCGAAGGGAGTAATTCGGGGCAGAGGCAACGAAATCTGCGGCCCGAACAGATAGCTCAGGCTGCGAGCTCGAAGTTCGTAGGTGCCGAGTCCCGGTGGCGTGTAGCCTACATAAAACCCTGAAAAGTCGGCGGCGATTCCAAACCAGCGATTCGTTTTGTAGGCCGCTGAACCCTCCCAACCATTGAGAAGGTGGAAATTGCGGTCGCCGAAGGTGCCGGTGAAATCTCCCGTCACGAGCGAATATCCGCCGAAGAGTTCAACCCGGTCGTTGGAGGTTTGCCCGAACGTCACTGGGCCGAGGTACAACAGGAAAAGGAATCCAGCAAGGATACGCCCCATCGCTTCCTCCCTACAAAAAGCGAAACGGCCTTCAGGAACCCTGAGTTAGAAACTTTTGAAGCTGAGACTTTGCCGTGAGATGCACGCCGCCTGCGCCGAGTTTGCCGGGGGAAAACTTTCTGCCGCGGCAACCGACGGCCGAATTACGGCACAGCAATGCTTTGGCGCTCCGTCAACTTTCCCAGCATCATCGGCCCCAGTTGCGATACGCTGCCGGCTCCCAGGGTTAGGATCATGTCGCCTTCCTTGGCCAAGCCCGTTGCGGACTCGATCGCGGCCGGAAATGAGTTCACGTACTGAACCGGCTTGCCGCTCTTTTCGCGGATTCGGTTTGCCAGGACTTCTCCGGTGATCCCTTCGATCGGCGGCTCGCTCGCGGCATAGATATCGAGTACGGCAAGCGTGTCGGCATCGCCGAAGGCGGTGGTGAATTCTTCCATCAGGTCGCGCGTGCGGGTGTAGCGGTGAGGCTGGAAGACCACGTGAATCTCGCGAAATCCGCACTGGCGGGCCGCGGCGAGGGTCGCTTTGATTTCGGTGGGATGGTGTCCGTAGTCGTCGATGACGCTGATGCCGGCAGCGCGTCCCTTAAGTTGGAAGCGGCGATCGACGCCGCGGAATTGGTCGAGCGCCGAGCGGATTGCCTCGACTTGAACGTCGAGGCCGATCCCGACTGCAATTGCGGCGGTTGCGTTGAGGACATTGTGCGCACCTGGGACGTGCAGCGTGAACTCGCCGAGATCGCGCTTTTGATACGTCACGTGGAAGCGGCTGTAGGGACGCGAGTCTCCGCTCCCTTCCCGCTTGGTCTCTTCGGACTTGATCAGGAAATCGGAGCCGCGCTTGGTGCCGTAGGTCACGATGCGGCGCTGGACCTCAGGAATCAGCTTGCGCAGCAGCGGATCGTCGTTGCAGGCGACGATCATCCCGTAGAACGGAACGCGATCCATGAAGTCGAGAAAAGTCTTCTTCACGTCGCGCATGTTGCGGTAGGTGTCCATGTGCTCGCGGTCGATGTTCGTCACGACCGAGAGAATCGGCGAGAGCTTGAGGAAGGAACGGTCGCTCTCGTCGGCCTCGGCGACGAGATAGTGCGACTTGCCGAGGCGAGCGTTGGAGCCCATGGCATCGACGCGGCCTCCGACGACGACTGTTGGATCGAGGCCTCCGGCGGCGAGAACCGCAGCGACCATCGAAGTCGTGGTGGTCTTGCCGTGCATGCCTGCGATGGCGATGCCGTATTTCAGGCGCATCAGCTCGGATAGCATCTCGGCGCGCTGAATCACCGGAATATGCAACTTGTGCGCCTCGGTCACTTCGGGATTGTCCTTGGCGATCGCCGAGCTGGTGACGACCACTTCGGCTCCGGCGATGTTTTCGGCGCGGTGACCTTCGAATGTAATGGCCCCCAGGCTGGCGAGGCGCTGCGTGACCGCCGAACTCTTCAGGTCTGAGCCGGAGACTTTATACCCGAGATTCAGCAGGACCTCGGCAATGCCGCTCATGCCGATCCCGCCGATGCCTACGAAATGAATGCGTTGGATTTTAGCGAACATAGAAGAAGAATTTGGTAATTGGGTAATTTAGTAATTGGGTAATTTAAAAAACTCGCGCCTGCAAGCTGTCGCTCGTCGCATACCCAGCCGCAACAGATTCTCAAATTACAAAATTACCCAATTACCAAATTACACAATTACTCAATTGGCTCAATTCCCGCGACTCTCGCTGCCATCGCGGCGATGTCCCTCGCTGCGTTTGGATGCGACAGGGCTCGGGCCGCTTCGCTCATCTCGCGCAACCGGTGCGGGTCCTGTAATAAGACTGCGATCGTTTCCGCCAACCAGACTCCTTCGAGCTTTGATTCTTCTACGACGACGGCGGCG
>DATEJO010000137.1:0-3352 GCA_035277905.1 Candidatus Sulfotelmatobacter sp. | reverse complement strand
CTCACACCGTAGCCGCGCTGAATTCAAATTGTTCCCGCACCGATCAGACCCGCTATTTTGGTTTCGTTCGAATTGACCAATTGGATTGCAATTCTCCCCTTGCGCCCTGAATTGTCGTCACTCGCGCCCGGGATTCTGCTTTGCTTGTTTATAATCACTGTTTATCTCTCAATCATGAAGGATCTCCTTGGCACTGGACGAAAAGATCTACGAACTGCGCCGCGACAAACTGAAGCAGATTGAAGCGCTCGGACAGCAGACTTACCCACGACGCTACGACTTCACGCACACGGTTCCTGAAATCCTGCGTGAATACGGCGATAAAACCGCCGAGGAATTGGAACATTCCCGCATTACGGTGCGGGTGGCGGGAAGAATCATGGCCATTCGCCTGATGGGCAAGGCGGGCTTTGCGCACCTTCAGCAGGACGGGGCGCGATTGCAGATTTACGTGAAGAAAGATGCGGTGGGCGAAAAGGGATTCGAGCTTTACAGGCTGCTGGATCTCGGCGATCACATCGGGGTCAGCGGCTATCTCTTCCGCACGCGTACGGGAGAGCTATCCGTTCATGTGGAAGAGATGACATTTCTGTCCAAAGATCTTCTGCCCCTGCCGGAAAAGTGGCACGGGTTAACCGATGTTGAGTTGCGGTACCGGCAGCGCTACGTCGATCTGTTCATGAATCCGGAAGTGCGCGACGTGTTCATCAAGCGCAGCAAGTTGATCCAGTCGCTGCGGCGGTCGCTCGACGCGCGGGGCTTCATCGAAGTGGAAACGCCGATGATGCATCCGATTGCGGGCGGAGCGGTGGCGAAGCCGTTCGTCACCCATCACAACACGCTCGACGCGGACTTATATCTTCGAATTGCTCCTGAACTTTACTTGAAGAGGCTCACTGTCGGCGGTCTGGATCGCGTGTATGAAATTAACCGGAATTTCCGGAACGAGGGCATCTCGACGCGACACAATCCGGAATTCACCATGCTCGAGTTTTACCAGGCCTATGCCGACTATCGCGTGGTCATGGAATTGACACAGCAATTGATCGAGCAGGCTGCGAAAGATGTAACTGGAGGCACAATCACCCAGTGGGGCGATCAGAATATCGATTGGTCGAAGTGGCACAAGATGACCATGCGCGAGGCCATCATTCATTTTTGGCCGGAGCCGGCGGGAGCGAAGCCGGAGATGCCGGATTTTGTTTCGAGCGAGTCCGTTAAAGCCCTGGTCGAGCGATTCAATTCGGCCCATGCGCATATTGCCTACGATCCGAAGGAACCTGTGGGGCGGACGATCGCCAACCTGTTTGAAGCGACGTCAGAGGAACACCTGACCCAACCCACCGTCATCTATGAGTTTCCGACCGCGGTCTCGCCTCTGTCGAAGCAGAAAGCCGATGAGCCTGACTGGACTGAGCGTTTCGAGATTTACGCCGGACAGATGGAGATCTCGAACGGCTTTAGCGAGCTGAATGATCCCGCGGATCAGCGGCGGCGCTTTGAGGCCCAGTTGGCGGAACGCGAACGCGGCGACGAAGAAGCCCATCAGATGGACGAGGACTACATTCGCGCGTTGTCTTACGGCATGCCTCCGGCAGGTGGAGTTGGCGTCGGGATTGATCGGCTTACGATGCTCTTGACCAACTCGCAGAGTATCCGCGATGTGATTCTCTTTCCCCTCCTCCGGCCAGAAGATGCGGCAGACAGTGAAGAGGAAAAGTCCTGAAAACGCAAGGATCAGCGGCTATGGCACGCATTCCGCTGCGGACAGAGCATTCGGCCGCAACATCTGGATAGAAGTTTCGGGTCTTTTCCTTTAGGGTCGAATCGAATGGTTATGGGATTTGCCTTCGATTCTGCGACTCGCCGCAAACTCGGTTATCAGCTGATCGATCAGATCGACGCGTTTTTCTCTTCCCTGCCCGACCGGCCGGTACAGTTGCCGGAGGAGCGGCGAACCTTCGCTCCCCTTCACGACCCTTTGCCGGAGTCGGGCGAGGATCCGGAAAAAATTCTTGCTGAAGTCTGCCAAGAAATGGTCGATGAGGGATTCCACGTCCCGAGCGCGAATTACTTCGGACTGATGAATCCCACTCCGACTTACATGGGGGTGATCGGCGAGGCGCTGGCTGCGGCGCTGAACCCGCAGCTCGCAACCCTGGCGCGGTCGCAACTGGCGTCCAAAATTGAGTTGGAGACGGTGCGCTGGGTTGGCGAACTCGTGGGATGGAATGGCTCCTTCAATGGAACCTTCACCAGCGGCGGCAACGAGGCCAACTTCAGCGGAATGGCGATGGCTTTGGCGGCACAACTTCCCGAGGCCATCGAAGATGGAGTAGCTTCGATCGGTCACAAACCGATCGCCTACGCATCGGTGGAATCCCATCACTCCCTCGATAAGTCGGCAGGATTGCTGGGCATCGGACGCAAGGGACTTCGGCGTATTGCCCTGAATCAGAATCTGCAACTTGATGTTCGCGCGCTGGAACAGGCGATTGTGCAGGATATCGAGGGCGGGACTAAGCCGTTCTGTGTTATCGCCACCGCCGGCACGACGAACTGCGGTGTCGTTGACAACCTGGCGGAGATCTCTGCGCTATGTCAGAAGCATCGCCTGTGGCTGCATGTCGACGGCGCATACGGGGCGTCGGCGATTTTTTCCAACCAGCACCGCGACCTGGTGCGCGGACTGGAGTTGGCTGACTCGATCACGATCGATCCCCACAAGTGGCTGGCCGTCCCGTTCGCCGCCGGAATTATCCTGACGCGGCATCCAGATGCGATGGAGCGAGCGTTTTCGGTGGCGGCTCCATATATGCCGAAAGCGCCCGGGGCGAAGTTGCCCGACAATTCGCGCATCAGCACGCAATGGACGAGACGCATGAACTCTCTGAAATTGTGGCTGACCTTGCGCGTGCATGGCCGGAAGGCGTACGAGGAGTTAATCGACCGGCAGCTACGCCTGGCGCATGGATTTGCGGACTGGATTCGCGCTTCCGAGCATTTTGAATTGGTGTCGGAACCGACGCTGCCCATCGTGGCGTTTCGGTGGAAGGACCATGCAGGGTCCGAAAGTCAGCGGGTTGCACTGCACTTAGAGCTTGTAGAAGCTGTCACTCATAGCGGCCAGCGCTGGATCTCGGATACGGTCGTGAATGGACGGACTGCATTGCGGATGATGGTGATCAGCTATCTGACCGAGGAGCGGCATCTGCGGAACTTGGAAAGGGAGCTCGACGCGGCAGCTGAGCGCGTATCGAAGGGGACAGCCGAAGTTCGACGTTAGAGCGTCGGCCACCTGAGTCTTGCAGATATAGAAAAGGCGGGATTTCCATCCCGCCTTCCTTCGTTT
>DATEJO010000136.1:0-3076 GCA_035277905.1 Candidatus Sulfotelmatobacter sp. | reverse complement strand
TGCAGGTCTGAAAGTGGTGAGTCGGAAGCTGTTGGGCAGCGATTTGCTACCAAAGAATTTGCTACCAAGCACGCCGAAGCCGGGTGAGGGGAAGGACAGTGCTGCTTAAACCCTGTGCTTGCAATGAAAGATGGTGAGCGCGGAAGGAATCGAACCTTCAACCTACTGATTAAGAGTCAGTTGCTCTGCCAATTGAGCTACGCGCCCACGGTGGGAGATCGTGCGGCAGGACGAAACAAAAATTATAGCATCCATCGATTCATCATGCGGACGCGCGCTGGGAATTCTGCGCCGGGACAACAACTTCGGGCATGAAGGCTCGCGCTGCGCATTTGCGCCACGTCGTGATCGCATGTGGAAGCGGGGTTAGCAGCGCTGCTCAGAGCATCGCCGCTAGCGGACGAATCTTCAGGAACGCTGGCGAACTTCTGCAGCGAGGCTACCGGAGTCGCCTGTCGCAGGACGACGCGGCGGCAACGGTTGGACTCCCACCGGAGGCCGATGTTCGATTGTTCCGATGACTGGTGCTTCGTCCATGCCGTCGACATATGCGATCGACGCGAAACTCTGTTCGCTGCACATGCGATCGATGAGACGCTGTTGACGTCCGCTCAGCACGGCGTGCGGAAGGATGGGAAAGTTGCGGAACATCCACAACAGGTACATCCGCTGTAAGAATGATGGCATTACGTATCGTGGGCCGATCGGCGTCTGCACTTTGATGACGCCGGCCACGAGTTTTTCGATGAACATATACCTGGGCCCGCCTGGGAACCTGAAATTGGCCAGAGCAATTCTAGGGCCGCCATTATTGCACCGGGGCCGATGCAATGGGAAGCCCTTTTTCACAGATTAACAGAGAATTCTCATTGGGTGAGGGCTGAAGGTGCATCTTTTCGGGAAATTTTGGCTGGTGGTTGGCCGAATCGGGAAACAGCAGATGTCGGCCTAAAACCCTTGTCAGATGGCCACTTCGGGCAGGATGTCCATGCGGCGGATCTGGGCGGCGACTCCGAATTCGGGACCGTCCTCGACGCGAACGACGGTGGCCTGGCAGCAGACCCAGCATTTCTCACCAGAGGTCAATTCCGGCGGCAGGATTAGAACCAGCTCAACATTGCTTCCCTTCTCCATTTTGGAGGTCGTGTACAGGAATACGCCATTGGCGCTGACGTCGCGCGTCTGCGCGGGATGCTCGACGCCTTCGGCCGTGCGCACACGTGTGGGTACGCGGGTTGCGATTCTCGTTCCGGAGCGGCGTTCGTTATCTGATTTCATGCGGGGCCTTCAGCAGCCCACATACTCTACACCAAAAATCGTGGGTGGAATAGGATTGCGGGCTCTCTCGCCCAAGTGTGGATTCCAGAATGGGAAACTGGCTCGCGACGGCGGAACAAAGGGTCTCTCCACTGCGCAGTGACTTCCGCTTCGCGGGAGGCACTGCTTCGGTCGAGATGACAATGTATTAAAACGGCCGAGATGACAGTGCTAGATCAGCGGCCGCTTGGTGCGTGCTGCGGGAACTACCAGAGCTTGCTCCATGGTCGGGACGTTGGTTCCGCGAAGTTTTTCTTCGGTGGCGTGCAGCTTGTCGCTCTGCGAGGTCTGATAGTACGCCTGCACGAGCAACTCGAGCGTGAACGGATTGTCCTGATCTTCCTCGAGGTGCGCGATGGCGTCGTCGTACTTCTGCTGGTCCATCAAGAGCGTTCCCGCGGCTCCTTCGTAGGAGCTTTGGATCACGCGATTGTGGCTGCCATTGGCCATCGCTTCCAGTTCCTGCATCGTTTTTTCCGCGAGTGCGTGATTGCCTGAACGCGCGGCGCGAACGGCGCGATTGCGGAGAATGCGCGACATCTCTTCATCGCGGTCGGAAGGCGAGATCGTCGCCTGATGGTGCAATGCTTCTTCGGCCAGCTTGAGATCCTTCAGAGATACATTGTCGTCCGTCTGATATTCGGCGCGGTGACGATATGCCTGTGCTTCCTGTAGTCCCTGTGCCTTGGCGTGCGCAGTTTCCGCGATCTCGTTATATTCCTTGTCGGCTTCGGCATAGTTTCCGTCGCGGACGTAGGTCATCGCCTTCTGCATGCTGTAGGTCAGGCGATCGGCTTCGTTGTGGGCGAAGCGAATGGCCTTGTCGTATTCGGCGCGGGCCTGTTCCTGATTGCCCATCAGAGCGTATGTGTCGCCAAGACCGAGCTGCGAAGTCACGAAGTCGGGATCGATCTTAAGCGCGGCTCGATAGTGCGCGAGCGAGCTGTCGAAATCTCCGGCCATGCGCTTGAGTTCTCCGTAGGAATCCTGCGGGTTGGGCTCATTCGGGAGCAGCACGACGTAACGATCCATCGCGGCAAAGGCCTTGTCGAACTGGCGATTGCGGGCTTCGACGTACGCGAGGTCGTTCAGCGCGGCGGGGAAATTCTTGTCGATGACGAGCGCCTTCTGCATGAAGCGTTCGGCCTGATCGTTTCCGTTTTCTCCCATGAGCCAGTTCCCGGCGAGATAGAGCAAGTGCTTGTCGCGGGGATACATTTCGAGCATGTCGTTCATGGCGGTGATTCCGCCGATGTAGTCGCCTTCCTGAACTTTGGAAACCCAGGCGATCATCAGTTGTTCGCCGGGCGTGAGCTTGGGAGCAATGGCTTTGGCTTTGTCGCGGGCGGCACTGACTTCGTTGGGATTAGAACTGTTAAATGCGATCCAGGCCCAAGCCACGGCAAGATTGGGATCCTCTTTCACTGCTGCGCGCCAATCGTCGTTGCAGCGCTCCAGGTAGAGATTCTCGTAATCCTCCATGCCTTTGATGTAGAGTTCGCGAGCCTTGGCCGACGACGTTGTGATCGGCATGGTCTGGGTCTGCGCTTTCTTGACGTGGTGCGCAAACAGAGGCGCGGCGAAACACAGGGCGAGGCTGGCGACGACGCAAGTCTTTTGAAAAGCTATGCGACGCATGGAGAATCTCCGGAACAGAGCTGGTTTGGGGAGGACAACAATGATGACGGTAACATTGGCGTAATCGGGGGACGAGGTGACGAAAGGCGGGGAGAATTTTGTAATTTGGTAATCAGGTCGG
>DATEJO010000135.1:0-6485 GCA_035277905.1 Candidatus Sulfotelmatobacter sp. | reverse complement strand
GAAATCGACGTTGTTGTCGGCATGAGCGCCGCCGTTGAGGATGTTCATCATCGGCGTGGGCAGAGTGTTCGCGCCGGCCCCTCCGAGATACCGGTACAACGGAATGTCGATGTTCAGGGCGGAGGCCCGCGCCGCCGCCATTGAAACCGCAAGAATCGCGTTCGCGCCCAGCCGGCCTTTGTTTTCTGTGCCGTCGAGTTCGATCATCTTGGCGTCAAGACCGCGCTGATCGAAGCCGTCCCAGTTCGCCAGAGCTTCGGCGATCTCGCCGTTCACGTTCTCGACAGCCTTCTGAACGCCCTTGCCCAGGAACCGGTTCGTGTCGCCATCGCGCAACTCGACAGCTTCGTGCTCGCCAGTGGAGGCGCCGCTGGGGACGATTGCGCGTCCCATCGATCCGTCGGCCAGAAATACTTCCGCTTCTACGGTAGGATTGCCCCGGGAATCCAGAACTTCTCGTGCATGAATACCTGCAATATTCGACATGCGCTGCTTACCTTTCTCAGAGGGATATAAAGTGCGTGTGTCATCGTCGACGCTGACCGACGACAGCGGAAGTTCTGAATCAAAATTCAGCCGCCGTCCTGTCAGATTGCCGACGCCTTGATAGAGCTTTCCCATGGTGTCGGATGAAACCCATGATTATAGCGGAATGACATTACGCGAATGTCACTACAGGATCGTTTTTCCTAGGCGATTTTCCACCTTCGGGCCTGTCCGTTTGGACAATAGTTCCGCCCTCTTATCTCGTATGGTTCCCCATGTACTGTCTGCTGCTTGTACGTGACTCGCGCGTGGTCTAAAGTCAAAAAAAGCTTCGGAAAGAGGAGGTTTGCATGAAAAAGTGGATGTTCTTACCCGGCCTTCTGCTCGCGGCCTTGATGTCAGCGCAAACGAGTTCAGTCCCTGCGGGGACAGCATTGATGGTGAGGCTCGACACGACTCTTGCCACATTCAGCAATAGAGTCGGCGATCCCTTTCGCGGAAGTGTCACGCAACCCGTTGTGATTAACGGCCAGACCGTAATTCCGGTTGGCGCAACCGTTGAAGGGCGAGTTACCAAGATCAGTGAACCGCGCCGCATTTCCGGCAAGCCGACAATCGGCATCCTCCCCGAAGCTGTGATTATGCCGAATGGCGAGCGGTTCTACCTCGATGCGACGCTCACCGATACCAATCTTCGCGGCACCGACGTGAACTCGGAAGGCCAGTTCAAAGGATCGACCCATGATCGACGTGACACGCTGGAAGAAGGCGGTGGAACCGCCGGTGGTATGTTGGTGGGCGGACTCGTCGGCGGACCCGCAGGAGTACTGGTCGGCGGCCTGGTGGGAGCTGGTGCCACGACCACTCATTGGCTGGTGAAACACCGCTCAGCGACGCTTCCGTCAGGGACTCAGCTGACTCTCGAACTGAATCGTCCTCTGATGATGAACGCTCCCGCCGCAGCGGGCGGAAGCAAGTAGAGTTCTGCAAGCCTCGGGCTCGGGGATTCGATGAATCTCTGAGCCTTTTCTATTTCTAAACATCACACAAGTCAGCAGCCTTGCGCAGAGATTCGAGTGGATCTCCTGACGGCACAAATTCGTGTGCCACGTATCCTTTGAATCCGGTTTGGGCAATCGCACGCATCACTCCGTCCCACTGAACTTCCTGCGTTCCGTCAAGCTCATGCCGTCCCGGAACACCGCCGGTGTGGAAATGCCCGATCCACTGCATGTTCTGACGAATGGTGTCGATCAAATCGCCTTCCATGATCTGCATGTGGTAGATGTCATAAAGCAGCTTCACATTCGGCGAATTCACTTCCTGCACAACGCGAACGCCCCACGCCGTGTGATCGCACATGTAATCGTGGTGGTCGTGTTTGCTGTTGAGCAGTTCCATGCAGATCGTGACGCCGTGATCTTCCGCGATCTTTTTCACGCGATTCAGCCCCACGATTGTGTTGCGTGCGCCCTCGTCATCGGACATTCCGGCGCGGTTTCCTGAAAATGTAATCACATTCGGGACGTCCGCCTTCGCAGCTTTCGGAATATTCACGCGAAACGCATCCTCGATCGCGGCATGATTCTCGATTCGATTGAGGGCTTTGGTGATCTCACCACCTCCGGCGTATCCCATCGTGCAGATGAGCCCGTAGCGGCGTGGGATCTCATACTCCTCGGGCTTTAACAGGTCGACGCCTTTGAGTCCGATCTTTGCCGAGAATTCCGCCAGCTGTTCGACAGGAACGCGTTCATAGCACCACTGGCACACGGATTGATGGATGCGTCCCTTCCGAGGTGTCGCGGTCTGGGCAAGCCCCGGCGCGATTTTCGCTGCCGCAAGGCCCGCAAGAGATGATTTGAGCAGAGTACGACGCGTGAAATGTTTCATGTGGGATTTAAAGAAGATTTTACTGCTGTCGTTCTTCTTTGAGCACGTTCTGACAGTTTCCGGCGGCGGTGAGGACCTCGTTGAACGCGGTCTCTTTCCGTAAGTCTTTCAGCAGGGGGTCGTCGAGCAGGGCCGAATATGCGCAATAGTTCTGCTGGACGGCGGTTTTCAGAAGGCGAAGGGCCGGCTCGTTCTGTCCGCAGGCTGCCATGAGAGCGCCGACGTGATACCAGGCTTCCGCATCCGGTTCCATCATGACCGAGGCTTCGTTTTCCCGCACAATTTTCGCGATGTCCGCAGGACGCTGTGCCGCGGTGCAGGCTACCATCAGGTCGCGATGATAATAAGGAGCTTTCCCCATATTCCTGGCGGCATTCCGTGCTTCTTCGACATTGCCCGCAGCAAGATAGACGTAAGGGGTCACCCACGCCGCCCACTCCGATCCGGCATCCATGTGCAGGAAATCGTTGGCCCGGTCAGTCTTGCCCATTTCCAGGAACGACCACGCGCACGAGCGGAAATTGAAATTTCCCGGATCGAGGTCACGAGCTTTATTGCAGTGCTCGGCTGATTGCTCAAGCATCCCTGCGTAGCGCAGCACATAGCTGAGCGCAAAATGAGCATCGGCGCTCTGGGGCCGCCGGCGTACCAGATCAGTTGCCGCGTCGTATGCCCGGCCGAGTTCGCCACGCTCTACGCGGTTTGTGATCAAGAGGCTCGACGCCATCACGCGGTTCGGATCAAGCGAGAGCGCCCGCTCGTATGCCGAGTTCGAACGCTGGAACATTGTTTCTCCGCCGCCACCGTAAATGGAGTCGAAGTAATATCGCTGACCGAGAGCCTCCCACGCCGGCGCATACGAGGGATCGATTCCTACCGCCCATTCCAGCATTTTGATGGCCTCGCGATTCGGCCCCGGATCGTGGGGCACGGCAATGCTCCGCAGGTAGAAGTCATAGGCCTGCTGATTCTTCGGACGCGCAGCGGCAGACTCGATCGAACCGCCAGCCCCACCAAGGGCAGGTAATAGCCCGTGCTGCACTTCTGCACTCATCTGTTCCTGTAATCCGATCAAATCTTCAACCTTGGCGGTGATCGTGTTTTCCCACAAAAGGCGGTCTGTCGGGACATCGATCGCCTCGAGAGTGACCAGCAGTTGGTCCCCTTGTTTGCGGAACGACCCTGTTATTAGCCTCCCGACTCGGAGTTCCCGTCCGACTTTCTTCGGATCAAGATCCAAAGCCACATATTTGCGAGTGACCGATGATGGACGAACTTCGAGCGTTCGCGAATAGGTCAGGACACTGGTGAGTTCGTCTGCCAGCGCAAAGCGTAGATAGTCGACGCCCGGATCGCCATTCATGTTCTGCAACGGAAGCACAGCAATCGCATTCCGTTGCTCTTCATTGGCAGCCTCGCGGTGTTTAAACCACCAGGCTCCTACTGCGGAAACGACCGTCACCAGCAGGGCAGCCGTTGCGATCAGCAGGTAAGTCTGCAGCCTGTTGTCCCTCCCGAATGTCTTTGTGCCAACTCGCAGCTTGGCAGTGGCGCTCGGAGTCTTGATCGTGCCGGACTCGGCTTCGCGTTTCAGAAGTGCGAGATCGGACCGCATATCCGCCGCGCTCTGGTAGCGATGGTTGCGATCTTTCTCCATCGCTTTTCCGATGATCCCTTCGAGTTCGATCGGGATCTTTGGGTTCAAATCGCGCGGGGGAGTCGGCTTGGCATGCAGCACGGCGTCGAGCGTGACCAGCGAGTTCGCCCCTGTAAATGGCTTCTTCCCGGTGGACATTTCATAGAGCACGACTCCAAACGAGAACAGGTCGCTGCGCCCATCCACCAGTTCGCTGCGCGCCTGCTCCGGCGACATATAGACGGCGGTGCCGGGAATGACCCCGATTGCCGTGAGCGAATTGTCCGCTCCCGCATCATCCTCGGTGCCCAGATTGTGGACCAACTTGGCCAGTCCAAAGTCGAGCACCTTCACCTGTCCGGTGGGCGTTAAGAAAATGTTGGCCGGCTTGATATCGCGGTGGACGATGTTCTTGGCATGCGACGCCACCAGAGCGTCGGCGACCTGCACCCCGACTTCGAGCACCTTCTCGACCGCCATCGGATGCCCGCCGATGTGCTGCTTCAGGCTTTCGCCCTCCAGCCTCTCCATCACGATGAAGGGATGGCCGTTGTTGTCTTCAATTCCGTGGATTGTGCAGATGTTGGGGTGGTTCAGCAGGGAAGCCGCCCGTGCTTCGCGGGTAAATCGTTCCAGCGATTTTGGATCGCCGGCCAGATTTTCTGGAATGAACTTGAGGGCTACATGCCTCCCAAGTTTCAGGTCTTCGGCCTCATAGACCACGCCCATACCGCCGCCCCCCAGCTTGCCAAGGATGCGGTAATGAGAGACTTGCTGCCCAATCATGAATCCGTGACCCTGCTCGGCGGTAATGTTAGGCCGACCGCTGAGTCCGGTCAACTGCCTTATCGGTCCGTCCTAGGGTCGAACCTTTCCGTTCCTCCGCCGCATTTTTGAAACTTCTCCGGAGAATCCTTGGCGAAGGCTTCCGGGATGATGTTCGATACGTCCATCCGTAAGATGCCGCATGTCGCCGCAATGGTTTAGATCGACTAGCATAGAGTTGAGGGAACTTTCCTCATGCAGTCGTTGAATCAGGAGAGCTTTCATGGAACCAGTATCGTCACGCAACTCCGCTGATGCCCAACCTTCGATCGATTTTCAAGAAGCGATCCGGCGCCGGGCCGAAGAGATCTACATTCGCAACGGGAAAATCCCGGGGCGGGACATGGAGAACTGGGCACAAGCCGAGAGCGAAGTCCGAGCGGAGATGGCTCTAGGTCAAGCCCGCAGGGCGATCATAATCAAGATCAACGGCGTGGAATACGTCGGTGAGTACCGCCCGGAATCGTCAGACGGGTATCTCCCTGGTGAGTTCGAGGCAGGCGCTCCGATTCCGGTCAGGTTTGAGAACGACAAGATGTTTGTGACGCGGCCTGATGGCCGAGAATTGGAAACTACCGTCGTCAAGAAGATCGGCTGATTGTATTGATCGGGAGGGCTCGATTCAAAGATCAGTGAACAGCTTGGTATATTTCGGACATGCTGAGCTTGCTCGTACAGCATCAACAGCGCAGAAGTTCGCACCCGCTCATTGCTGCGCTGCTGCACCTCGGCGCCGCGGGGCTGTTTTTTCTCGCGATTCTCGATAGCTCGCCAATCCCATCTTTTGGCGCCCCCGATATCGTCGTTGCTGTTCTTGCGGCGAGCCATCGTCCCCTGTGGTTCGAATACGCCGCGGCAGCTACCGCCGGATCTGTCCTCGGCGCTTTCTTCACCTTCCGCGTTGCTCGCCGGGCTGGAGAGGCCTACCTGCACAGCAAGTTCAAAAGAAGCCGGATCTCGAAGTTCCTGAAACTGTTCCGGATGTGGGGCGAAGGTACGCTGGTTGCGTCCACCCTGGTACCGTTGCCTTCCCCTACCAGCATGTTTTTCGCAGCGGCAGGAGCTTCGGATTTCCCCACAAGTAAATTCCTCGGCATCGTAACCATCTACAGAATAATTCGGTACTTCGGCATCGCCTACATCGCCGGGCATTACGGGAGGCATTTCCTGCGCGTGCTGCGGCATCCAGTTCAGCACTGGGGATGGTTGACGCTCTTTCTTGCCATCACATGCGCGCTGATTGTGGGAGGAATCATTGCGAGCCGCAAATTGGAGGCTTCCTCGGGCTAGTCAGATCCGTTAGATTTCGTCCAGATACAATCCTGCCGATGCGCCCACCCATTCCATGTTTTTGTTGTGGTCGACTCCCATCATCAGACCGCGCCCCATTCGAATGATTGTCAGGACGGGCACAAGCTTGTCGAGCCAGATATACATCACGCGCACCTCCGCCTTTGTGTCGCCGAAAGGAGTCGCGATGATCGGCTCAAAATTCAGCCTCTGCTGAAGAATGTAGTAAGGACGCTTTTCTGCAGGAATCGCCGCAATGTCTTCTTTTTTCGGCGCGATCACAACGCCGAGGCCCGCAAACGAATACAGCGGCTTCAGCGCATAGTTTTCCAGATCGGAAGGAATTTCCTCCAAT
>DATEJO010000134.1:0-9976 GCA_035277905.1 Candidatus Sulfotelmatobacter sp. | reverse complement strand
CTTCATGGCAAACTGAGGGTTACCCCGCAATTTGTTGACGTCTCCCGCAATGAGCTTGATCCGGGCATTTTCGAACGTTTTGCCAGTGCGGTTATCCATCGTGATCCAGCCTACGATATCGACGACGTCCCCTTTCTCAGGCGCAACAATGTTGTAGTCGGCCTGCCAACTCATACCACCGGTCACGTAGGAGAATTCGGCTGGAAATTTTCCGGCTTTGTCCGTTGCCAACGTCCAATCGAGGCGCGGCTTCAGGATGGTCTCGGCAGCGAGGTCAGGAAAAATCGGAAGGCCAGGCAAACCAAAGCGCACCTGGCCGGCGATCTCGATGATCGGTTCTTCCGCCTGATAAGGCTGGTTGTAGCCATTGACGTTGAAGTAGTCCGGACGGACATAGCCACTCCGAACAATCTTCCCCTTCACAATGGTGTGATCGGGCTGCTCGAAATCAATGGTCCGGCCCTCGTAAAGCGAAAGTAAGGACGCTTGCGAGATGGGATCGGCGCGATAGTTCTGTTCGAGCACGTTCAGACTGTGCTTGCCGGAAGGGTCGCGCAGGATGACCGAATCCGGCTCCATATGCATCGTGATGTCATCCACATTCACATGGTTAACGCCCGATTGCAGATCGAGCGGCAGATCCTGTCGGACCACCGCGAAATCCTGGTTGTAAATCGTAAGAGATGGCTGGGAACTCTGTGCGAAGGCCGTCGCACAGAAAATCAGAAAGCAGACGAAGCGAGCAGGCATACGATGAATCCTCCCGATGTGCCTGAGAGAATCTATCCACTCAGGCCCCCTTGGATGAACGGCGACGAGAGCGCCTCTTGCGTGGCGGGAGGAGCGCCGATCCGCGAGATGGCTGAGGTACGAAAGTAATCTACCGGCCAACCTGTGAGGGTCCCGTTCCTACTGTTGCGCCTCGAATGTAATGTCGACCTCTTCCTTCGTCTCCTTCGGCGCGGCCTCAAATTTCCAGTGTCCGACGGCCGTGACGGCACTCTGAGTCAGGAGAGGATGTCCACCTTTGACGTCAACGGACTTCACCGATCCGTTCGGGGCGACGTGAACTTCCAGTTTCACAACGCCGTGGATGTTCATGGACCGGGCAAGAGTCGGATACGCAGGCGGCGTTTTGATCAGAACTTTTCGAGCGCCGTCCGCTGAATCCTGTGCCCAGGATTGAGGGTTAAAAGCAGAGACTAGGGCTAAAAAGACAAAGAACAGCATGCCCTGCCGCATCAGGGTCGTCATAGTGGAATGAGTCTAAGAGATACCTTAGTTTCACCAGAAGATCACTAAGGTAATGGCGACTGTTGCGGTGCTCAGTTGTAAAAGCTCATTTCCCGTGTTCTTCGAGAAACTTCTCCACTTCCATGGCGGCCATGCAGCCGCTCCCGGCGGCCGTAATCGCCTGGCGGTAGCGGCGATCCTGCACGTCGCCGCAGGCGAAGACTCCATGTACTTTGGTGAACACGTAATTGTGGGTCTTAAGGTAGCCGTCCGCATCCATGTCGAGCTGTCCGGTGAACATTTTCGCGTTAGGCTCGTGACCGATGCCGAGGAATAGCGCGCTGGTAGGAAAATCCCAGACTTTACCGGTCTTCACATTCTTCAGCTTGAGGCCCGTGACTTCCTGTTTGTTGTGGTCGTACACATCTTCCACGACCGTATCAAGCAGGAACTGAATTTTTTCGTGCTTCTGCGCGCGCTCGAGCATGATCTTCGAGGCGCGGAACGAATCGCGGCGATGAATGATGGTCACCTTGGTTGCGAACCGGGTCAGAAACAGCGCTTCTTCCATCGCCGAGTCGCCACCGCCGACGACGACGATCTCTTTCCCTGAAAAGAAGAAACCGTCACAAGTCGCGCAGGAAGAAACGCCGTGACCGATCAGTTGCTGCTCATGGGGCAGGCCAAGCCAGCGGGCCGAAGCGCCGCTGGCGATGATGACAGTCTGCGCGTGCACCACGTTGTGTCCCAAGTGCAGCATGAAGGGACGCTGGCTCAGGTCGGCGCTGCTCAGGTGCGCGAGGCGATACTCGGCGCCGAAGCGCTCCGCCTGCTTGCGCATGTTTTCCACCAGCTGCGGACCGAGAATTCCCTCGGGAAATCCTGGGAAGTTCTCGACCAGCGTGGTCATCGAAAGCTGGCCGCCCGGCTCGTGGCCTTCAATGACCAGTGGTTTGAGGTTGGCGCGCGCCGTGTAGAGGGCGGCAGTGTGTCCGGAACATCCGGACCCGATGATGACAACGTTCCGTGTTTCGCTCATGAATGTCTTTTGCGGTAGCAGATTAGATGGCCGACTTCAACTTTCGATCCAACGCCCGGATACAGCCCGCCTACTTCTTTTGACTCTGCGGTTTCGCCTTGGCAGAGGTTCGCGGCTTTGATCTTGTCGCGCCGATTTTTGCCATTTCGTCCGGCACAATCGCTTTAACGTGCAGCAGTCCGCGATAGTTCGTCAGAACCGAAGAAGCGCTCTGGAACAGCGGCTCGTAAGCGCTCTGATCGGGCGCCGGTCCGTTTGCCGTAGCCGAACACCGCGCCAACGCGATGGAAGATTTGCCGAATCGCTCCAGGCGCACGCGGCTCACCGGAGTGTTCGCCGCCAGCATACTCGCAGCGTTCGTCACGGACGAGGCGCTATCTTCCAAAGAAACTTCGATCAAATCCTTCGGATCGCGCACATGGAAGACCAGAGTCTCCACCATCATCTGGCCATCGTCACTAAACGAGTACTGGACGCTCGAAAAAAGCGCCTGAACCGAAAACTCCCGCCGCATTCGGACGTAGCTGGCGACTGGAGCCTCATCGGAGACATGGGTGCGCTGTCCGACCGGGATAAAGCTTGGCATTTCCGTGAGAGTCGAACGTCCGCGGGAAACTTCAAAATCAGTGCCGAACAGCGGCTCCCGTGGAACACGCGCCAGGGCCGAGGCAATCTCTTTCTGCTCCTCGGCAGAAGGCGTGCAGACGTTCAGCATATTGACCCTGACTTGTGGCTGCTGCTGGGGCGGGGCTTCGGCCGGCTGCTGGGCGTTTAACAGTCCAGCCGCCGAGAACACCAAAACGACGGTGCAAAGAGGGAAAACGGGGATTCTGGGCACGGCGGAATTTTAACTGAGATGGAGTGGAAATCTAAATCTGAAAAGGAAACTTCACCCGCCCGAACGTCGTAGAATCAATATATGGCGAATTTAACATTGGTTTACGGCATGCGACTGCTGCCTTCTGAAGACATTACCGAGGTCGGTGAGGCTCCGGTCAAACTAACCAATGGCCGGGAAGCCCATGTCACCATGCATGTGCTCGAAGGCAGCAAGGAAGATATCGAGAAGCAACTGCGCACGAGTCTGGAAGCTTTCTTTGATCTCTATCCTGAGATCTGACCGGCGGACGACGCACACTTCTGTTCGCCGCGATTAGAGGCAAACTGCGCGCCATCGATGTTCCCGATGGCGCGTATAATTCCTGATCTTCCGGCTGGCATCAGTCGAAACGCATGGATTGGTCTTACCCACAATTGCGGAGCAGGCTCATTCGGGCCGAACTATGGCCCCAGGGCCGGTTAGCGCGCCTGGCCTGCTATTTGGCGGGTTTGGCTGTCGTGCTTTATGCGCTTGAGAAGCTGCTTGGATTGTTTTCTGTGGGGCAGCACTTGGGTGGCTG
Source organism: Candidatus Sulfotelmatobacter sp. (assembly GCA_035277905.1). Lineage (GTDB taxonomy): Bacteria > Acidobacteriota > Terriglobia > Terriglobales > Acidobacteriaceae > Sulfotelmatobacter. The sequence goes on along the minus strand of DATEJO010000134.1, from coordinate 6,304 downwards.
GGTCGGATTCCTGACGTTTTGTTCGGCACTCTTCTTTTTCATTCTCGCCTTCAAGTGGGTGCGACGGCGGATCCTGTGGCGTCTACGCAACCGCCTCATCGTGACCTACGTTTTCATCGGCGTGATTCCGGCCGTCCTGCTGGTCGCGATGGGCCTGATCACTCTTTACGGATTGGGTGGGCAGTTCGCTGTGTTCGTTGTGACCTCGGAGATGCACACCCAGCTGCGAAGCCTTGAAGCGGCCAATTCCGCGGTAAGCAACGAACTGGCAGGCCATATTGACCGTGGAGAGAAGCCGGCTTCCGAATCCCTCTCAGGCCTGGAAAAGCGCGATCCCGTGTGGAACCGGCGGCAGGTGTGCGCCTGGTACGGCGACAAGCAACTTCCTCTCTGCGATGAATACCAGGGCGCGTCGCTCACACTGCCGAGTTTCGTGAAAGGCAAATTCCGCGATATTGTTCGCGACCACGGCCAGCTCTATCTTCGAGTCGCCTCGACTCTGCCGGTCGGTTCCAGCAAACTGACGGTCGTTACGAGCGAACCGTTCGATAAAGATCTGGTCGGCAAGATTGCCGCGAACCTGGGCGAAATCACGGTGTATACGCCCGGAATGAACATTAACCAGAACCCGGCGAATCAGAAGAGTTCCCAGCCCGCGTCAACGGCCGGAGTCTCGTTCTCGAATGAGAAACAGGGTTCGAGTGATAAGTCGAACAACGGGATCGTCATCACCGGGAATAGCGAAAAAGGAAAGCAGGAGTTGAGTTTTGATTTCACGGTGGGGTCTCTTCCCGAACCAACTGGCCCGTTCGATCGCGAAATCACTTTTGGCGCACCGCTCGCAGTTGTCAATTGGGCCAATGGCGAGTCGCAGGAGATTGGGCTCTTGCAGGTGACTACTCGGCCGGCACAGCTATACTCGCAACTCTTCGCCGCGTTCGGGGAATTCGTCCGGGGTGTCACTTACATACTGCTTGGGGTTGGAATTTTCTTCGCGATCATCGAGCTGATCGCCCTGATCATCGGCACTCGCATGACGCGAACCGTAACGGCTGCCGTGGCTCAATTGCATGATGCAACCCGGCACGTTGATCGCGGCGATTTCAGCCACCGCATCCCGATCAAGTCAAACGATCAACTAGCCGACCTCGCGCTCTCGTTCAATTCGATGACTTCTTCGATCGAGAAGCTCATTCAGGAGCAAAAAGAGAAGCAGCGGCTTGAAAACGAACTGGCGATCGCCCAGGAAGTGCAGGACCAGCTTTTCCCGCGGCAGATATCGCAGCTTGAATCGCTCGAAGCCTATGGATTTTGCCGGCCCGCTCGAACGGTCAGTGGCGACTACTACGATTTTCTGGCGGCGAGTTCCCACAAGCTCATTCTGGCCGTCGGCGACATCAGCGGAAAAGGAATCTCCGCTGCTTTGCTGATGGCGACCATCCACTCAGCCGTACGCGCATACAGCGTTGAAAGTTTGCCGCAGATGCGCGAGCCGGTGGCCGTAGGTGCGGTAGCCGGACCCGGCCGGATGATGGCGACCTGGCCCGAGGGCATCGAAGTCTCTCCCGGAGCCCTCCTCGCGCTTCTGAACCATCAGCTTTTCGAAAGTACTCCTCCGGAGAAGTACGCAACTTTATTCGTGGGAATCTACGATGGACGTTCCCATCGCCTGACCTACAGCAATGGCGGACACCTGCCGCCGATTCTGATTGGGGAAGACGGCGGAATTCGAAGGCTCGAGGCTGGAGGAACCGTTGTGGGGTTATTCGACAACATTTCCTACGATGAAGACTCGGTGGAAATGCATCCCGGCGAGATTTTTCTGGCGTACAGCGATGGCGTCACCGAGCCCGAAAATGATTTTGGAGAATTCGGCGAGCATCGTCTCATCGAGTTGGTGCGCGACAACCGGCATTTGCCTCTTCCGCAGATCAGTCAAATCGTCACCACTGCCGTCGACAATTGGATCGGCGACAAAGAACAGCCGGACGACATCACCCTGGTACTCGCGCGGGCGCGTTGAAGCGAAGCTTGCGTCCCTAAGGCCTTTTCGGGGTTGACATGAGCCGCTCATTGAAATAAGTTGGTGCTCCTGTCTTAAGGATTGTCCGATGCGGGAGTAGCATAACCACGGCAATGCGCCGGGGCTCCATCCCGGAGATGACGGTTCGACACCGTTCCTCCCGCCCCAGATTTCTCGACCGCAAAGTTCCGCGGCAAGTCCCAGTCAAATAGATTGCACACAAGAAAAGCGGCGGATGCTCGACCTGCATCCGCCACTCTCAGGAGGTATTAGCTATGTTCGCTAAACGGAAACAATCAGATCGTAGTCCGATCCATCCGCAATGAGGAGATCACGAAGGTACTGACCTCGAGGTCCCGCCTATTTCTTAGGAAGCACTAATACTCGGGCCGAGATCGCTGAGTTCTTCAGCGTTCCGCCTACCACGAGAGGCCCCAGCGGAGTGAACACGACCCCGCGCGTATCTGCCCGCGGGTCCTCGCTATCTTCAGCAATTTGGTCCCACCTGTTCCCATGCAGTTCGTAGGCAAACGTCACGGGCGAAATCTCAGCCTGCTTGCCGTCATATCCGAGAAACTTGTAATTGTGAGGAGCGGTTGTGCCTCCGGTGAACAGGATCTTGTGGTCGCCTCCGCCTGCCACAATGCCGAAACGCCCCGGTCCCGGATGAGCCGGCAATTTGCTCCAGGTAATTTTGTTGGGATCTTTCTTGTCGATCTTTCCCATCCAGCATTCATCCGACGCAACGTATGGCGGTCCGCCTGCCGGATTTTTCTTCGCTCCATCAGCAAAGACGATCGTATCGTCCGTCAAACCTCCGGCATGACCGAACACCGGAGTTCCGGGAAACGGAGTGGCATCGCTCCAGGTGTTCTTTTCCAGGTCGTAGACCTGAACGTTGTTGATCGGGCCTTTTGTGGACCGTCCACCGACCAGGTAAATGTAGCGGTCGTGATTCACTCCGATGACAGCGCTGTCGACCGGCACGGGAATATCCGCGCCGCGATACCAGCGATGCTCGTCGGTCAGATAGACATTCACGTCGGAGGCAATGAATTCATTCCCCTGCGCGTCGACTGTGTATCCGCCAAAAACGAAAATCTGTCCCTTCAGTCCCACTGCCGAAGAGCCAAGCCTGCCTGCAACTCCTGGGACAGGGCGACCTTCCGTCCATTTGCCGGACTTGAAATGCAGGACGTACACCTTGTCGGTAACGGAGTCCCAAGTCTTCTTCTCGCCCACGCCCATGATCGAGTAAACCTCCGTGCCGTTTCGGAGCGAAGCGACCGCGTTGTTGCTCAGCGGAACCGGCAGGGGAGGAATTTTGGAGTTTTCGGCGCCCAGCGCCAAGATTGCCCAAAAAAGAGGGAAAAAGCACAGAACCAGTTTTTTCATTGCTCAGATATTACGTCTTCGCGCGGATGGCCGCAAAACCGGCGCCTTAGAACCAGGTTTTCTTTCGATACTCGCGGTATTCGTCTCCGAATGCTGCCTCGAGTACTCCGGCCTCTTTGCGCGCCCGGATGGTCTGAGCGATAAACAGGATCGGAAGGAGGATCCACAACACGGGATTCTGGAAAACAAGAATCACTCCGGTCACCAGGACCATCCCGAAGACATAGATGGGATTACGAATTTTCGAATAAAGACCGGTCGTGACCAGTTTGTGTGCTTCCGGCCGAATCGAAAACGAGTGGCCCAGTTGAAAGCGGGCGGCCGCGATGAAGATGATCCCCAAAAGCACCAACGCCGTTCCAACTTTGCGCTGGACGTTCCACGGACCATTCCAAATGATGAGGGCCCAAAGGAGCGCTCCGATCGCCACAATCTGCACTACGGTAAAAATATACAGTTTTCGCCTGTCCATGGTTCGAGGCCTACTTTACCAAGCCCTGCCGGACCCCGTGAATGAAATCCGTGTACGCAGGAGTCTGCCCGGTTTCGCGCATATGGCTCGCAATCTGTCCGCGGTGATAGGCCGAGTGCATAATCACATGCGTCAATACATCGATAATCGAACTCGTCCACGGTTCACCCTTGGAGTTTTTATAGGTGATCGACTTGGAAAGGTCACTGGTCGTCTCCAGGTACTGTGGCCACTCAGACTTCAGCTTCGCCGCCTCAGACTCGCACCATGCCAGATCAAAGCTGGGCCATACTGCGACACTCTGCGGAATCTGCTTCAACCGGTCCATCCAAAGGCGCTCGGCAGCAATAATGTGCAACATGAGTTGCAACGAACGCGGGTCCTCGGCCAAGCTCCGAATTTGGTCCAGGACTTCCCGGTTCGCCCAGGCGTCATAGGCGAACTGCCGGCGCAAATGCTCATTGAGATTCATAAGCGATCTCCTCTACGAACGAGACAGCCGACCTAATAATGTAATTCGTTCACATAAAGGACGGAGTTGAATTGTAACGGTCCTTTCACATTCAGCGGCTAAACTGCTTCAATAGTCGTTGTCGAGACGCGTTCGCTCTCAGATGCCACGCAAAACGCAACAAGGTCGAAAGATCAAAACTGACGAAGGCGAATCTTCCAACGGCCAAACCACTGTCGCGGCCCGAGCCAAGCCCCGCAGCGCGGACGATCTGGCAAACCTGGCTCTGAAGGCCTGCCTGATCGCGCGCGACGCCGCCTTTAATGTCCAAGACTTGCTTACTTCCTCGTCGCGTATGGCGTTTCTTGCCATCAAGGACTGCGAAAAGGAACTGGACTTGATCGAGAGACAGATTGATGAGCGGCTTCCGGCCGCGATCACACGAGTCAACGAGAGCCGTGCGCGGCAGCTGCTCTCGAGCCTGAAATCCACGACCGATCTGGAGCGCATCGGCGACCTCGTCATGAGCGTGGCGCTGCGGGTGCAGGCCCGCACAGCGAAGATTCCCGCTTCGGACGTGCGGCAACTCGTGGAGATGTCAACCGTTCTTCGGGACATGCTCGATTTGATTCACAAGGGATTTTCGACGCTTGACCTGGAGTGCGCCCGGAGGGTCCTGCAGATGGATAAAGAAATCGACCGCGTCTGCCATGCGCTGTTTCAGAAACATCTAGCCGAGACGGTAGCCCAGGGAGACACGTCCGGGTTCGAAATTCTGCTGATGGCACAGGCCCTGGAGCGCGCCGGGGACCACACGACCAATCTCGCCGAGGATCTCTACAATCTGATCGAGGGCCGCAGTCTGCGCCATCTCCCCAAGAAAAAGGCGGCAAACTAGCGGAATCCATAGAAGCTCGCCAGATCCCACCCTCACAAATTCACCGTTCCTTAACAGAAGCGCAACACTCCCGCAACATGGAGTCCATAAAGTCTCAGAGATAAATTCCTCAAACCAGGAAGCGCTGTTGACTTCGTGGGTAGCCTGACGCAACGCATGTATCTGCCAACGGATTCCTACGAGAAGCCCGAGGAGCGCAATCTCGCGGGCTCGCCTCGTCCCCTGATTTTCGTCGTTGAAGACGATGCCGATATCGCCCGCCTGATTTCGCACAATCTGCGATCAGCCGGGTTCGATGTGCAGATGTTCCTCAGCGGCGTGTCGGTTCTCACCGAAGCGGTCCGCGAAAATCCCGCCCTGTTTCTGCTGGATATCATGCTGCCGGGCATGGATGGATTCGAACTGTGCCGCCAAATCCGGCAAACTCCGGCGATTCTCTCGACACCGATAATTTTCCTTACCGCGAAAACGGGTGAAGCTGATCGCATCAAAGGTCTCGAGCTTGGTGGGGACGACTACATTACCAAACCGTTCAGCCCGCGGGAACTCGTTGCCCGCATTCGCACTGTCCTGCGTGGGCCCGGGAATCTGGCGACGCAAAACGAAGTCCTTCGTCTTGGGAATCTTGAAATCGACGTTTTCTCGATGACCGTTCAGGTGGACGGACGCAACGTCCTCACAACTGTGCGCGAATTCCGCCTGCTCGAATATCTCGCGAATCATCGCGGCCGCGTTCTGACGCGCGATCAACTGCTCGACGCCGTCTGGAAAGAAACACCCTTTGTCACACCGCGCTCGATTGACGTCTACATCCGACGCCTGCGGGAGAAAATCGAGCGCGATCCCCGCCATCCGGAGTATCTCAAGACTCTGCGTGGGATCGGTTACCGCTTCGAAGTCCCCAAATAAAAGCTGCCTGGCCTTCGGCAATTTCGCTGCGAGCTATTGGCTCTTTTCGTCCCGCGGACCCTCCTCGTCATTTATTCTGGATTGTCTTCTTCGTAATGGCCAGCAAACCTAAATCGCTGTGGAAAGCGGACGACCAGCAGGCGCGGCTGGCGGAAC
>DATEJO010000133.1:0-5509 GCA_035277905.1 Candidatus Sulfotelmatobacter sp. | reverse complement strand
AACATCGTGCTGTTCGGCGGGTACGACGGCACTTCGTATTTGAATGACACATGGATTTTCAACGGCACCGACTGGGTGCAGGTGAGTACGTCAACGGCGCCTTCGGTGCGGACGGCATCGGCCATGTCGTACGACAGAACGCTGAAGAAGATGGTGATGTTTGGCGGCTATAACGGAAACAATTACCTGGGCGATACGTGGGTGTGGGACGGGGTCGCACAAACCTGGACCCAGCAGAGTCCCTCCACGATGCCCACCGCGGTGACCTTGCCGATGTTGTTCACAGATCCGCTGAACGGGCGGGCGGAGATGGTCGGCGGATTCGACGGGCAGTTCTACCAGAACACCACCTGGCAATGGAAGAACGGCAACTGGGTCAATCTGAATCCGGCGACAATTCTGTGGGCGCGCGGAGCGGCGGTTGTGGCCAATGATTATCACCGCAAGCAGGTAGTGATCTTTGGCGGGTTGGCCGACCTGAATCCCGTCAACACGTGGATTTGGGATGGAACAAACTGGACGATGGAGAGTCCCGCAACGCAGCCGGACTGGACCTATTATTCGGGCGCGGCCTACGATCCGCATATCCAGAGCGTGATAAATTTCAGCGGCGGTTCGGGCACGAACGAAACCTGGGCCTGGAATGGAAGCGACTGGGTGAGTGTTAACGCGCAATCGCCGCCGCCCGCGACCGACTCGATGGGCATCGCGTATGACTTCGCCACCGATCAGTGGATTATGTTTGGTGGAGAAACGACTGGGACTTTCGTCAGCGATACCTACCAACTGCAAATCCAATGACGAGCAGAGCCCCGGACGAATCCGTCCGGGGCTACAAACTCGCTTCACCTCCATTGACAACTTACGCTGAGTGCTGAATGCTGAGTGCTGAATGCTCGCTTTCGTCACTGGCGCGACCGGATTCCTCGGCTCTCATGTTGCGCGCGCGCTTTCCGATCAAGGAGCGCAACTGCGGCTGCTGGTGCGTCCGACCAGCAATCTCAAAAATCTGGAAGGCCTGAACGCGGAGACTGCCACCGGAGATCTGCGCGATGCGGCTTCGCTTGAGAAAGCGATGGCCGGCTGCGATGCCGTGTTTCACGTTGCGGCGGATTATCGGCTGTGGGTGCGCGATCCGAATGAAATGTACCGGTCGAATGTGGACGGCACGCGCGCGATTCTGGAGGTGGCGCGGAAAAACGGCGTGCGGCGGGTGGTGTATACGTCGAGCGTGGCGACCATCGGCTTCAGGAAAAACGGGCAGGTTGCCGACGAGGACTCTCCGGTGTCCCTCGCGGATATGATCGGCCACTACAAGCGGTCGAAGTTCATGGCGGAGCAGCTTGCGCTGGAGGCCGGGCGCGGAACGATGCAGGTGGTGACAGTGAATCCGACGACCCCGATCGGCGAGCAGGATATCAAGCCCACGCCGACCGGGCGGATCGTCGTCGATTTTCTGAAGCGCAAGTTTCCTGCTTATGTCGAGACTGGATTGAATCTTGTCGATGTGCGCGAATGCGCGCGCGGACACGTGGCGGCGCTGGAAAAAGGGAAGTCGGGGCAGAGATACATTCTCGGCGGAGAGAATCTGAGCTTGAAACAGATCCTCGACAAGCTGGGCCAGATCACCGGGCTACCATCGCCGAAAGTAAAGCTGCCTTATTTCTTTGCGTTCATAGCTGGAGTTGCGGGGGAGTACATCACGGGTAGACTGATGCGCGGGGATCCGCGGGCTACCGTCGATACGGTGCGCATGGGGAGCAAGATGATGTTCGCGAGTTCTGCGAAGGCGGAGAGGGAACTCGGCTGGAAGATTGTCCCGGTGGATGACGCGCTGCGGCGGGCGGTGGAATGGTTTCGGGCGAACGGATATGTCTAGGGTCGCCATTGTGGCCGCGCTGGAGCACGAGGTGCGTCCGCTGGTGAGGAACTGGCGAACATCGGAGAAAGAGCACTCGGGGCGTCGGTTTCGGTTCTTCGAGAATGGCGAGTTCGTGCTGCTTTGTGCGGGAATTGGTGCGGGTGCGGCGCGGCGGGCTGCGGAAGCGATCATCGCATTGTATGGACCGCGGACGATCTACTCGGTCGGATTTGCGGGCGCGCTCGATGGATCGTTGAAGGTTGGCGACACAATCCGTCCCGAACGAGTCGTCAACGCCAAAGACGGCAGCAGCGTGGCTATCGATGGCGGACACGGTGTGCTGGTCAGTTTCGAATCGATCGCGAGTCCGGAGCAGAAACGGAAGCTGCGGGAATCGTTCTCGGCGCAGGCTGTCGATATGGAGGCTGCGGCGGTGGCGCAGGCAGCCGAGGCGCGCGGAGTCGCGTTCGCGGCGGCTAAAGCGATTTCCGACGAATTGGATTTCGCGTTTCCATCGATGGAGCGGTTTGTCGATTCAGACGGACAGTTTTCGGAAGCACGCTTCGGTTTTTATGCGGCGATGAGGCCGTGGATGTGGCGGCGGGTTTTTCGGCTGGCGCGGAATAGTAAGAGAGCGTCCGATTCGCTGTGTGCGTTCCTGCGGGGATTGAACGAGCGGTAGAAAATCTCTCCTTCAGCAGCGGTTCTAGCCCTTCTGAGTTGGCAAGACTTCAAACATAGGGTCCCTCCACTCCGCATGCCGTTTCCTTCGGAACGGCATGCTCCGGTCGGGATGACAATGCAGGCAGGGCGATATCAAATGAGCAGTTCTTCTCTAAAAATCTACTGATCCTCAATGAAATTTTCGTTGCCACATCGGGTACATGTGGGAAACTGCGCGGTCTCGATCATCTATAATTAAACAGGCATTCTCCTCAAAAAAGATGGAATTTTTCCCCTTGCTGGCAGTGTTCGTCGGCGGCGAAATCGCCGACATGATCTCCAACAGTGGTCCGGTTGCCAAGCTGGTCTTGCTTGTGTTGCTGGCCTTCAGCCTGGTGTCATGGGCAATTATCCTGACCAAATGGAGCCTGCTTCGCCGCGCCCGTATGCAAAGCGGGCGATTCGTGCGCGCCTTCCGTAAGGCCCAGCGTTTGCAGGATATTGCGGCCGTCGCGGACCAGTTCAAGCCCAGTCCGCTGGTGGGTGTTTTCGAGGGCGGATACGAGGAATACCGCCGTCAGACCGCGGCCTCGGGCGCGCTGCGGAACCTGGTCTCGGTACAACGTGGCATGCAGATCGGGGCATCGGAAGAAATAACAAGGCTGGAACGCAACGTTCCGTGGCTGGCGATCACGGCGGCGGTCACGCCGTTCGTGGGACTGTTCGGCACGGTGTGGGGCATCATCGATGCCTTTCACGGACTCGGAACTGCGGGAGCAGCTACATTGCGCGCCGTGGCACCTGGAATTTCGGAAGCTCTCATTACCACCGCCGCCGGACTGGCGGCGGCGATCCCCGCCGTCATTGCCTACAACCTGATTGGCGCATCGATCCGCGAATTTGCCTCGCGCAGCGATGACTTCGCACTGGAAGTGCTCAACGCCGTCGAGAACAGCCAGGCGCAGCCGCGACCGCAGGTGCCTGCGGATGTGAGGCGCTAGTGGCGTTCTCGGTTTCCAACGGGCGCACGCAGAGTTCACTGGCCGATATCAATATCACTCCGCTGGTGGACGTGGTCCTTGTACTTCTGATCATTTTCATGGTGACGGCTCCCGTGCTGCAGTCGGGAATTGACGTCAGCGTGCCCAAGACGAAGTACGTGAAGGAGATCACGCAGGAACGGATGGTCATCACCATCAACAAAGATCAGCGAGTTTTTCTGGGCAATGACGCGATCAACATAAATGAAATCGGAATGAAGCTGCGGCAGAAGATTCGCGACCCGCGGAATCAGTCAATCTTTGTGCGGGCCGACGAGAATGTTCCGTTCGGCGCTTTTGCGACCGTGATGGACGCAGTGAAGCAGGCCGGTTTTGCCAACGTCAGCATTGTGACCCAACCTCTGGAATCGAATGGCAGCAAACGCTGAGATTTATTTCGAGCACGACCGATGGGGACGCGCGCTGACGTGGTCGGTGGTGCTGCACGTAGGAATCACGGCGTTGCTGCTGGGATATACCGCAATTTTTTCGGGAAATAGCGGCAATGCATGGGGCGGAGGCGGAGGCGGAGAAGCCATCGGCGCGACGCTGGTCAGCTCAGTTCCTATTCCATCGACCCCCGCGCAAACTCAGAATGTTCTCGCCAACGAATCGAAGGGAGTCACGCAATCGCAGCCCAAGGTTGAAGAAAAGCAACCGGATGCGATTGAACTTCAAGGCAAGAACGCGAAGATCAAGCCGAAGAAGAAACAAGAAACTATCGCCAAGCAAAAAAATGAGGCTCCGCCTCCGCCGGAAACAAATCAGGTGGCGTTCGGTGAAGGTGGCCCGGTCAGCGGTCCGTATGGATCGTTTGACGCGGGAGGCGCGAAGGGTGGATTCGGAATCACCGGTGGTGGCGGAGACTTCGGCAATCGATATGCGTGGTACGTTCGCGTCATCCAGCAGAAAGTGGCGGAGAACTGGTTGAAGTACGAGATCGATCCGTCGATCAAATCGGCACAGCGCGTTTACATCACGTTTGATGTTGCGCGCGACGGGCATCCGTCGAACGTGCAGATCGAGCAGTCGAGCGGCGTGCCCTCGCTGGATATTTCGGCAGTCCGCGCGTTGCAACGTATCAACACATTTGGTCCGCTGCCGCAGGATTATTCCGGGAACAAGATTTCTGTTGAGTACTGGTTCGATTATCAGAAGTAGATAGTTAAAACGCTTTTCTAAAGGATGTACTTCTGGCGCGTAACCAATCAGGTACGTGCGTGTGCGTGAGGCGAAAAAGGAGCGCAGAATGGGGATTTTAAGGGATGAATAGTTCTGGGGTTCAGCACAAAATGTTGCAAAGCGATTTTTGTCAGAATACGATAGTTGAGTTACCTTCTTTCCCCCAACGGATGGACGAGGCTGCTAGATCAGTCTTACCGCGACGGTCAATGAGTGGTTATGGCCTGACGCAGGCGCTCGTCTGTATCGTTTTTCTTCTTCTTTCGTCATTCGTTTCCGCACAAGATTGGGTCAAGACGGGCACGAGCCTGGGCCAGGAAAAGGTGCGCCTGGCGGTTCCTGATTTCAAGCCGTCCACGACCGATCCCCAGAACGCCGCGCTGCTGAAGACGTTTAACAACACGCTGTGGAACGACCTGGATGTGTCGGGAGTGGTCGAACTCGTTTCGAAGAGTTTCTACCCGCTGCAAGTTCCCGGTCAGCCGCCGGAGGTGAATTTTCTGGCGTGGAACGCGCCCCCGCCGAATGCCGCGATGCTGGCGTTCGGAAACTTGGGAGTTGCGAACGGCCGGTTGACGGTGCAGGGATGGCTGTACGACGTCAAGAATATTCAGAATCCGCAGATTCTCGGGAAGCAGTACACGGACACTTCGAGCGATGCCGCGGCGCGCGTGATGGCGCACAAGTTCGCCGACGAAATCATTTACCGACTGGGCGGCGGAATTCAGGGCATCGCGGAAACACAGATTTATTTTGTGAGCGA
>DATEJO010000132.1:0-16365 GCA_035277905.1 Candidatus Sulfotelmatobacter sp. | reverse complement strand
GAGCTTCCCGGTGAATTTTTCTCTGACAGTGCTTCGGGATTCGGGCTCGACACCCATGGCGCTGGTGGGCATGCTCGAACCACTCGCTCAGGGCACGACGGATGAGGCGGGTGGTGCGGCTGCTGCTGTCGCTCGCGGGATTATCTCGCGAAAAATCGACGATGCGGAATTCATTTTGGCAAGTCCGGTCATGCACAGGTTCATGAGCCTGGTGGACCGGGTAGCAGGACACAGCGAGACCGTGCTGGTGACCGGCGAGACGGGGACCGGTAAGGAATTAATTGCAAGAACGATCCATCAGTCGTCACATCGCCGAAATCGTCCGTGGGTCGACATCAATTGCGCGGCGTTGCCCGAGAATCTGGTGGAGAGCGAACTATTCGGATACGAAAAGGGAGCGTTCAGCGGCGCCGATTCCTCAAAGCCCGGCCTGTTCGAAATGGCCGACAAGGGCACGCTCTTTCTCGATGAAATCGGCGAATTGCAGCTCCAGACGCAAGTGAAACTGCTGCGCGTGCTCGATGGACAACCGTTTTATCGTCTAGGCGGACATCGCAAGATCAAAGTAGATGTTCGAATCGTGGCGGCCACAAATCAGGATCTCGAGGCAGCGGTAAAAGAAGGACGCTTCCGGCAAGATCTCTTTCACCGGCTCGGTCAATTTCAGCTGCGTGTGCCGCCATTACGCGAGCGTCCGGAAGACATCGTGGCGCTCGCTGAATACTTTCTGCGCCTGAAGGTGCCGAATAAAGTATTTTCTGAACAGGCGATCTCGGCTCTTCTGTCGCATAGCTGGCCGGGAAACATTCGCGAATTGCGGAATCTGGTAGCGCGGCTGGCGATGGAGTCTCCGGGACGCGAAATCGACTTCCCGCGCTTGACTGCGGCTCTGGTCGGAGGCCCCGCCGCGCTTCGCCAGACTGCTTCCATGCCCGTCAGCAATCTGGAAAGTATGGAAGAGCAGATGATTATCAAAGCGCTGGAGCGTACCGGCGGGCAACGAACTCTTGCGGCCGAACAACTCGGGATCTCCCGGCGTACCCTTAGCCGAAAGCTAAAGGAATACAACATCAACTTCGCGCCCGGGGAAAGCAGCCCATCTTTGGGTTTCATCAGCAATGAACAACAGAAATTCTTCCGAGCTCAGGTCGAAACCGACGTTACTGTGCGCAATGCCCAGGGCGACGAAATCCGCGTAAAGGGCGTCAATCTCAGTACCGGCGGTATGGGACTCGACGGCCTGAAGGAGCCGCTTCGATTTGCCGGCTTGCTGGACGTGAGCTTCAATCTTCCGGAAACGGACGTCCATTTCCAAGCGAAGGCCCGACTGATGTGGATCGGCGACCAGGAACGTGTGGGAATCCGCTTCGCCGTGATTGAACCGGCTCTCTTCGAACAACTTCAGCACTGGACAAACCGGAAGATGAAAGAAGAAGGCTGGGATTTTCCGGTATAAAACTTTCCTCTCTCCTGCGCGGAACCATCCTACTGTGTGCAGGAACTTTCATTATTGACACTCCCGGTTTGCGAACCCAGAATGGTTGAACTCCCCAGGGCTGGGTGCTTACTTATGCGCGCCTAGACGTCACCCGCCTCAGTAATTTGCAAACAAGCTTTCCTTAGAGTTTACGGTCAGTTGCGGTCTGCCCAGAACTCGCAGGAGTGGCCGAAAACAGCTTTGAATCGGGGTTGGGAATGCCCTGAGATGGGCATTCTTGTATCCGCTGGAGAGATCCGATGGACGTTCTGAAGCGCCGCATTCTTCCTGGTTTTGCGTTTTGTATTCTGCTGACCACCGTACTCACCTCACTCGCCTTCTCGCAGCAGACCACCGAGATCTCTTCCACTCCCAGTTCGCTGACATTTGCCAATACCTACGTCGGCAAGGCGTCGGGAAGCAAGGTGCTGACGATCAACAATCTGACGACCAGCGGCACGATCATGATTGAGACCGTCGCCTTTGATTGTCCCGGAGAGTACGGGATCTCGTCGGGCATAGCGCCATTTCAGATGGGGCAATTCCAGAAGATTACGCACTACTCCGTCTTCTTTCAGCCTTCGGCCGCGCAGACCTACAACTGCAATTTCGTAATTACGCTGCAAGACGGCACGTATCTCGATGTTCCTGTGAGTGGAACCGGCTTGACGGGCGGGGCGACCGCGAGTGTCAGTCCGTCGAACTTATCGTTTTCGAACCAGGGTGTGGGATCGACCAGCGCGCCGCAGACTGTGACCATCAAGAATACCGGAGCCAGCAACCTGACGCTGGACGCGATCACACCGTTTTCTCCGAGTTTCACAACCAGCGCAGTGACGTTGCCGACAACAATTGCAGCGGGAGCGAGCCTGCCCATATCGGTCTACTACACTCCGAGTCAGACGTCGTCGGAAACGGGCTCTCTCGATTTCACTTTCACTGAGGTTCCCGATGCCGGCACATCTCTGAGCGGAAACGGCGTGGCAGCAACGAAGCTTGCGATCTCGAACAATCCGATATTGCCGCAAGCGACGCAGAGTGCGGCATACCTGGTTAACCTGGCGACAAGCGGTGGTACCGGTCCTTATACATGGTCGGTGGCGGGTGGTTCGACGCTGCCGCTTGGATTGACGCTTTCGAGTTCCGGAGTCCTGAGCGGAACACTCGATCCCTCTGTTGCGACAGGGAATTACACCTTCACGGTGCAGGTAACGGATTCCACGACTGCGTCCACGGCCAGCACCACGTTCACTCTGGGGGTTTGGGCCAACCTCGGCGACAACTGCAACGACTTGTCGTTTGACGTTCCCAACACAACCACGCCGATGGTGGCGCTCAACGATTTAGGCACGGGAACGTATCAGGGCTCTGAGGGCGGTTTGTATCCCAACGGGAGCAATGTGCGCCCCGCATCGCATGACTCTGACGGCGTAGCGTTTGCGCAGGGGATCGTGCCGCTCGATCAGAACGGTAACTACAGCCCGACCGGGAAATACGTTTTCATGGCGATCGGAGAGTCGACCGCGCAGAATGAATTCAACAAGCTTCTGCCAATTGCGAATTCCGATCCCGCGAAGAGTCCATATCTCGTGATCGTGAATGGCGCGCAGGGCGGCGCTACTCCGAATAATCTTACGAGCACGACGTCGGCCTATTGGGCGACCGTGCTGAACAATTATCTGCCGCAGAACGGCGTGACGCCGCAGCAAGTCGTTGCGATCTGGCTGGAAGACACAGACGGCATCGCCACCGGAACCTTCCCGAGTGACATCTCGAATCTGCAAACGCAGTACGAGACGATGATGCAGACCATGCTCACGTTGTTCCCGAACCTGAAGTTGGTCTACTTCTCGTCGCGCGTGTACGGCGGATACTCCAACGGCGTGGGGAACCCCGACAACCCTGAGCCGTATGCCTTCGAAGTTGGATACGCCGTGAAGTGGGCGATTCAAGATCAGATCAACGGCAACGCCAACCTGAACTACAACCCAACCCTCGGACCTGTTGTGGCGCCCTGGATGTCGTGGGGGCCTTATTACTGGTCGAACGGAATGCTCGGACGGAGCGACGGCACGGTTTGGGATTGCGAAGATTTCTCGTCCGATGGGACGCATCCTTCCACAACCTACGGCCAGCTGAAGGTTGCGAGTCCGCTGTTGAACTTCCTTAAGACGGATGACACGACGACTCCGTGGTATCTGGCTCCGAGCAAGTTGTTGGCAGCCACAAGCGGGAATAACCAGACCGGAAGTGCAGGCAGCACACTACCCACAGCGTTAACCGTTACAGCAACGAATCAGGGGAGCCCTGTTGCGGGTGTGACAGTAACGTTCAGCGACGGCGGAGTAGGCGGAACCTTCGGAACGCCGACGGTGACGACTGGCAGCAGCGGCACAGCATCGAGCACGTACACTCTGCCTTCGTCAGCGCAGACCGTGACGATCAGCGCGACGAGCAACGCGTACACGACCGCTACATTCACCGAGACTGCGACCGGCAATGTCGAGACCCTCGCGGTGAGCGGCGGGAATAATCAGAGCGGAAGCACCGGAACGACTTTACCAACTGCACTCACCGTGTTGGCGACAATTAACGGCAATCCAGCTTCGGGCGTGAGCGTTAGCTTCAACGATGGCGGTGTTGGAGGTACGTTCGGGAGCCCTGTGGCAGTTACCGGCAGCAATGGAATTGCATCGACCACGTACACGCTTCCATCGACTGCTCAGACCGTCACTATTAACGCGACAAGCACCGGGTACTCGACTGCAACATTCACAGAAACGGCGACCGCGAATTCCCAAGTTCTTGGAATTTGCGGCGGGAATAACCAGAGCGGAAACACCGGCACCACCTTACCAATTGCGCTCTGTGTAAGCGCCACCAGTAACGGCGTGCTGACTTCGGGCGTGAAAATTACGTTCAGCGATGGCGGAGTTGGCGGATCATTCTCGGCCGGGACAGTGACTACCGGAACGGGCGGAAAGGCGTCGACCAAGTACACACTCCCGCCCACAGCGCAGACGGTGACGGTAACTGCGACGGCTACGGGCTATACCCCAATCACTTTCACCGAAACAGCAAACTCGACTGTGGTGACATCGCTGGTTGTTTCCTCCGGCGGAAGGCAGACAGGCACGGTAGGGACGACGTTGCCGCTTCCTATCGTGATCACAGCCAAGAACTCGTCGGGGAAGGTGGTCTCAGGGGCATCGATCAGCTTCGCTGACGGAGGACTTGGCGGCACCTTCAATCCGAATCCGGCAGTGACCAACAGCAAGGGCCAGGCATCGACGTCGTATACGCTTCCGACGGTGGCGAAAACGACAATAACAGTGACGGCCTCCGACGGCAGCGTGAGCATCACCACGCAGGAGAAATCTGTTGCTGGCCCGGCCGCGAATTTCACGATCGTTTCGGGGAACAACCAGTCGGGCAATCCGAATACCCTGTTGGCGAAGAAACTGGTGGTCTCCGTGACCGATCAGTACAACAATCCGATCCAGGGCGTGACGGTGAATTTCACTGATAATGGCGCGGGAGGAACGTTCTCCTCCACCAATCCTGTTACGGGATCTAATGGGCAGGCTTCGGTCAGCTACACCACGGGATCCACAGCGGGTACGGTAACGATAACCGCGACATCGGGGAGTTTTGCACCGTTGAACTTCACGGAGACTGTAAAGTAAAACGGGTCGGCATTCGTTGGAGCTGATTCCCGAACAAAAGGTCTTTCCACTTCGCAATGCCTCGGCCTTGCGGAAGGCATTGCTGCGGTCGAGATGACAGGGGATTAAGAGACCTGCCAGACTGTGTCGAGCACGGTTCCGTCAGTCCACTTCACTACAGCGACCGGGCGATCCCCACGTTTTGGGCGCTGAGGCTTGCCGCCACAAATGCGCTCGCCTTCCCGCTTGATTTCCTGAAGTGGACGAATCGGCAGCTTTGAGCCTTTCATAGCATCAATCAAATCCTGACGCCGCGGGTTGATCGCGATGCCGCGCTCTGTGGCGACTACATCGATCAGCTCCCCGGGACCGCATAGCGTGGTCACCTCATCGACAATCACTGGAATGC
The DNA here is from genome assembly GCA_035277905.1 of Candidatus Sulfotelmatobacter sp. Classification (GTDB taxonomy): domain Bacteria; phylum Acidobacteriota; class Terriglobia; order Terriglobales; family Acidobacteriaceae; genus Sulfotelmatobacter. The sequence goes on along the minus strand of DATEJO010000132.1, from coordinate 10,814 downwards.
GATCGCGGAAGGACGGAACCGCAAGGATCGTGCATCGGGCGTCGAGGCAGTTCTGCCAGCCTCCGATGCCGTGAAGCAAGCGTCCGTCGGAGTGCGTGACCACGTTGGCGTTAAAGTTCGTATCGACCTCGGTTGCGCCGAGGACGACCGCATCGATCATGGAGGCGAAGTTTCCCTTGCCGTGATAGTTGTAGGAGGTGAACGGCGACGTGGCGACATGGCGCGGATTGCCGGCGATCGAACGCACTCCATCGAGATCGAATGTCTGTCCGTCGAGGATGTAGTCGGTGAGCCCTTCTTCGAGTAGTTCGACCAGATATTTGGTGGAACCTCCGCGGACGAATCTTGCCTTCATGCCAGCCTGCTTCATCATCTGCTTGAGGTAGCTGACGAAGGCGAGGGCGATTCCTCCTGAGCCGGCCTGGAAAGAGAAGCCGTCGCGCATGATGCCGGCGTCGCGCAGGAATCGCGCGACGAACTCGGCAATGCGCAGGCGGTCGGGAGAGCGCGTGATCTGGGTTGTGCCAGAAACGATTCGTGCGGGATCTCCGATGGAGTCTACTTCGACAACGTAGTCGACATTGTTGCCTTGGATTTGCCAGGGCACGCAGGGGAACGGAACCAGATTGTCGGTTACGGCGATGACGTGATCGGCGTAGATCGAATCCGCGAGGGCGAAGCCGAGCGATCCGCAGGCGGACTCACCGTGGGACCCATCGCAATTGCCGAAGGCATCGGCGGTGGGCGCGGCGATCACGGCGACGTCGATGTGGACCTCGCCATCCTGAATCGCTTGCCAGCGGCCTCCATGAGAGCGAAGCACGCCCATGCCCCGCATCTTTCCTTGCGTGCAGTAATCGCCCAGCGGTCCGTTCATGCTGCCTTCGATGTGATCGATCACGCCAGACTGCATCAGATCGATCGCCCCTTTTTGCGAAGGGAACGATGCACTGGGGAACCATGTCAGATTCTTCACGCCGATGCGCGACGCGGCTTCCAGAGCCATTAAAGCTACGCGGTCACCATCGCGAAGGTGATGGTGAGACGAGAGGACCATGCCGTCGCGCAGGCCGCATTTGCGCAGGGCCGTTTCGAGATCGGCAACGCGCTTATCGCCGTTGGCGGCATAATCTGCCGCGGTACGGATTGGCGGCGCGGCCTTGGCGCCGACTGGACGATATTTGCCGACGCCCATATAGGCGACCTGATGACGTCCGTTGACCGTGTCGGGAACCATGCGTCCGGCGGCGTTCGCAGCTAATTCTGTTTTTTCGATGACAGGCATAAGGTCTTCTTCTGTGACTAGGAGGTGAGCCCCATTGCTTCGGCGCGGGCAATCAGTTTCAAGGCGCGCTGTACAACGGGAGGATCGATCATCTTCGAGCCGAGGCTCACGACTCCTACTCCGCGTTCCTGCGCGTCATTGTAGGCGCTGACGATTTTTCGGGCGCGCTCGATTTCAGCGCTTGATGGAGCGAACGCCTCGTGAATCACGGGAATCTGTGTAGGGTGAACGCATCCCATGCCTTCGAAGCCGAGAGCGCGGGAGTTCAGTCCCCAGACGCGGAGACCTTCCAGATCGCCAACGTCCCCGAAAACAGAGTCGATCGCTTGCAGACCTGCGGCGTGCGCTGCGTTGATGACGCGTTGCCGGGCATAGAGCGATTCTGCTCCGGTGGAAGTCTTCACGACTCCGAGATCGGCGGTGTAATCCTCGAGACCAATCGTCAGAGCCACCGTCTTGTCGCTCGCTTTTGCGATGGCGAAGGCGTTCTCAATTCCGAGCGCGGATTCGAGAATGGGCATGACCCAGATTGGACGCGTGATGCCGTAATCCGCCTTGATCTCCGCGATGCGCGTCGTGACTTCGAGCACTTGATTTGGCGTTTCGACCTTGGGAATGAGGATGAGATCCGGAGATTCCGGAACGATTTCGTTTAGATCTTCGAGTCCAAGCGGAAGTTGGTTAATGCGAACCATGCGTTCGCATGCGAGAAAATCTACAGCGCGAAGCGCATTGCGCACAACCAAGCGTGCCGAATCTTTCTCGCTGACGTGGACGGAATCTTCCAGATCGAGGATGATGCTGTCGGCGCCGTGCAGCGCTGCGTTGATGAAGTATTTTGGCTCGCTGCCCGGAACGTAGAGACGTGATCGACGAACGCGGTCCCGCGGGGAGGGCTCGGGAAGTGGGAGCCGGTCGGGAAGAACGCGGGTGTTTTGTCCGAGTCCGGCGCGGCGAACGGCGGCTTCAATGCGCGCCGCGACCACGAAGGGAAGCGCGCCTTCATCGTGAATCTCGACGCGAGCGTGCCGCACGCCCAGCGCTTCCAGCACTTCTTCGGCCTGGCGGCGGATCGCGTCGCCATAGTAGGTCTTCACGCGGGATTCGATTTCGACGACAATGCCGCCTCTTTCGCAAATCTCGATTCGAACCTGAAGGTCCGACCTGACGTCGGGGCCGCAGTGTCCGGCGATGCCGGTTCGGATTTCGGTTGCTATGGGCATAGAGTTTCCATCACGCGTGCACGTGCTCGAGTTCGTGTTGAGTTTTAGGCTTGTGTTCCGATAATCGTTCGATCACGGCATCGGTCATCTGATTCGTCCTGGCTGCTCCCTGGGCGATGGCTTTGGCTCCTCCGGGAATGCGCATCATGTCGTAGGTTCGCACTTTGCCTTCTTTCACGACATCGGCAATTGCTTGTCGAATGCGCTGCGCTTTGTCGATTTCGCCGACGTGCTCGAGCATCATCACCGCAGACAGGAACATTGCAATTGGATTGACGATGGGAGGATCAAGTTCCGCATACTTCGGAGCGGAACCGTGAGTCGGCTCAAATACAGCGACTTGATCGCCAATATTTCCCGAAGCAGCAAAGCCGAGGCCTCCGATTAGTCCGGCGAAGGCATCGGAGATCACGTCTCCAAACAAGTTTGAAGCGACGACGACGCCGTAATCTTCGGGATTCTTGGTCAGCCACATCGTCTGGGCATCGATGTTGGTGGACCAGAGCGCGATTCCGGGATATTCCTTCGCAACAGCTTTGGCTTCGTCTTCCATCAGGCCGGAGGTTTCACGCAGGACGTTCGGCTTCTCGCAGATGGTGACGGACTTATAGCCATATTTCCTAGCCCAGTCGAATGCGGCCTTGCAGATCTTGCGAGCGGCGGGGCGGGTGATGATGCGAACCGAAATGGCGAGATCGGCGCCGGGGACATTGGCGAACGGCTTGAACTTGGAGTGCGTGGCGAGCGCGGCGTGAACCTGTTCAGGAGGGTTCGTCCATTCCACTCCGGCGTATAGGCCTTCCGTGTTCTGCCGAAACACGACGACGTTGACGAACGGCTCTTCGAAGCCACCGCCGGCGCGCTGGCGAATGAAATTCAGCGGATTTCCGGGAAACGAAATGCAGGGGCGAATGCAGGTGTCGAGATTGAACTTCTGCCGCATCGTCACGATGGGGCTGAAATACGAATAGCCGTTGCCTCGCAGCTCCGGGCTGAGTTCAGCTTCCGCCTGTTTCTTCGGCTTGGAAGTAATGGCGCCGAACAGACCGAGCTTATGCTTTGCAAGCAGATCAATCGTGCGTTGGGGAAGGGCATTGCCTTCGCGGCACCAGCAATCCCAGCCGATGTCGGCATGAATGTATTCGGCGTCAAACTCGACGGCGTTCAAGACTCGAAGAGCCTCGGGCAGAACCTGATTGCCGATTCCATCTCCGGGCATGGTGACAACGGTGTACTTTGCCATAACTTTTCTAGTCTCCTGAAACTCCAGCAGGCTGTGGTTCTGGCTGGTTGAGGCCCAACTTTGCCGCGACAACGTTCTCCGCCCCGCCGGCGATCACCAGCGACTGCGGGACACTACCCAGCGCAGGGAAGACAAAATTCTGGCCATCCCAGCGAAGAGTGCTCGAGGTGAAATCGATTTCGACGTTCTGGCCGGGAATGATCGTTTTCTCCTTGGCGGCAATCTCGTCCGCGAACTGTTCGCGCAGACGCTTGACGAACTCCGGAACCTCGATGCAGAGAAAACCATTGTTATACGCGTTCCGGAGATAGGTTTGGGAGAAGCTGCCCGCGATGATCAGCGGAATCCCTTTGGCCTTGAGGCAGGTGACGGCCTGTTCGCGACTCGATCCGGTGCCGAAATTGAATCCGCCGGCAATGACATCCCCGCCGTGAGTACGTCCTGAGAACTGCGGATCGTAATTCTCCATGACAACTCGCGCCATCATCTGCGGCGTCATGTCGTCGCGATAGGTGTAATCCTTGCCATAGATGGCGTCGGTGTTGACGTTGTCCTGCGGTAGGAAGATGAGGCGGCCGCTAATGTTTGCTGGAAATCCCGGTAAGATTTCAACCTTCTCCGCCGGGGCAGCCGCACTCTTAAATTCCTGATAATTGCGCACCAGAGCGCGCTCCGCGAAGCGCCTCGGGCCAGTGATGTATCCGGCAATCGCGGAAGCCGCGACCACCTCCGGACTGGCAAGGTAACACTGGGCGTCGCGCGATCCCATTCGCCCTTTGAAGTTTCGGTTCGTGGCCGAGATTCCGACTTCGCCACTTTCCAGCAAACCCGTGCCGAGGCCGATGCAGGGGCCGCAGCTTGGTGGTAACGCAATTGCCCCGGCATCGACCAGAGCCTGCCAGATTCCCCGGCGCTCGGCCTCTTCCTGCACCCACGCGCTGGCAGCACCAACGTAGAGCTTCACGCCAGGGGCGACTTTCTTCCCGCAGAGGACCCAGGCCGCCGCTTCCAAATCGTCGACACGCGAGTTCACGCAGGAGACCAGGTAGGCCTTCTGAATCGCGAGTCGCTTGCTTTCTATTTCGCTGAGCGACTGAGTCGTCTGCACCGTATCCGGACCTGCCACATGCGGAGTTACATCGCTGAGGTCGAGTACGCTTCGGGCTGCGTACGTTGCGCCAGAATCGGGCTGAGGAGGAGTGGCGGCCCAGCGTTCGATATCTTCTTCGGTGAATCGTTCCGTGCCTTGTTCGCGCAAGCGGAGCCGCATACGCCGCAAGTAGCGCAACGTGATTTCGTCAACGGGAAACCAGGCTGCGATTGGTCCCCATTCGGTGCTCATGTTGGAAATCGAAAGACGATCGTCCATGTGGAGGCTGGCGATGCCTGGTCCCGAGAATTCGATCGCAGCGTTGAGCGCCTCATCGTGGTTGTAGAGCCCGCACAGAGTGATGATGACGTCTTTGCCGCTGACTCCAAGCGGCAGCTTGCCTTCGAGTACTAGCTGGATGGTGCGCGGAATCTGCCACCAGAATTCGCCGGTAGCCCAGACGGCCGCCGCATCAGTTCGCACAATCGGAGTTCCGATGGCCCCGAGAGCGCCGTACATATTGGAGTGCGAATCGGAGGCGACCACGAACGTGCCGGGGAGTACATATCCGCGCTCGATCATGATCTGGTGGCCGATGCCCGATCCGGCGGAGTAGAAATCGACTCCATGTTCGGCAGCGAAGGTTTCAATCGAGCGGTATTTCTTCAGATTGACGTCATCGCGATTCTGTATATCGTGGTCTAGCGCAAAGACGAGCTGGCGGTGGTCATGGAGTCTCCTGGCCCCGATCGATTTGAACTTGCTCATGACCGCCGAGGTGTTATCGTGCGTCAACACGTGCGAGGGGCGAATGGAGACGAAATCTCCGGCACGCAGAGGTCGTTTTGGACCATCCGCCATGTGAGCCTGAGCGATCTTCTCGACAACTGTTTGTGGCATGGGGTTCTCCACTGCACGAACGAAGCGAGCTGAGCGACCAGCCGGACTCTAAGCCAACGCAGGATGCTTTCTGTTCCTGCGGCCAGCCTGCTTCGCCTGTTTGGGTCTTGCGTTCTTCGCCTTGCGGGCGTCGGACTCCATCAGCGCCATCAATTCCGTCACTGAACCGACCCGCTCCAGATTCCAGACCGCGTCTTTCACGCGCTTCTGTGCAGCGGGGGAAAGTACTCCTTCCGCAAGAGCCGTGAATTTTTCTTCGATCTCCTGATCCGTAAGCGGATTCCGAGGATCGCCTTTGGGATAGTCCAGTTGTTTGTCGTATGAGCGTCCGTCCGTCGTATCGATATGCACAATCACCCTCTGTAAGGCTGGAAATACCTTCTCAATTTCTGGATCTGCCACGACCTCGACCTTGTTCAACTGCTCTCGGATCGTGGGATCCATAATCTTCTGCATCGTGAACTGCGCGGGAGTCACCTGACGATCCACCAGAGCCGCCGCAATCACATACGGTAGGGAGTGGTCAGCCGTCTCTTTCGTGTGCGGATCGTACTTGCTCGGGTCGGAGAGAATGTCGGCGGCACGCGCCAGCGATCGGATCTGTACTTTCTCAACCTGATCGGGACGAAGATCATTCGTCTTCACTACGTCGAGAACTGCAGAGATCGCAGTGTGGGTCAGTGCCTCCGTAGGGAAGGCCTTCATTCCGCATTGCGTGATTCGCCACGAGTAACCCAAGCCGTCGGTGAGGCGATTCAGTTTCCACTCAGGCCCGAAGACATGCGTGAGGCCCTCTTTGCCGTCAATCACATGCTCGGGGCCGGTGTAGCCCTTTCCGGCAAGCAGTGCCGCAAACACTCCACTCTGAGTGGCCAGGGGATCGACGGTATTTTTCATCATCGTCAGCTTGCCGGCGGTGACTGCTCCTAGCGTGCAATGGCGGCTGGCGGAGATTCCGATAGCATGCTGGATTTGCTCCGCAGTCAGGTGAAGCGCGCGACCGGCCACGATGGGCGAGACGAATGCAGTAAGCGTGGCGTGGTGCCAGCCGCGCTCGCGAATGCCCGGGAAGGCAGCTTCGCAGAGACGCATCTCGAATTCGTGTCCGAGGACGATGCCGACGATGAGTTCTTCTCCTCCGCTGCGTGCGCGTTCACAGCATGCGATCGCGGCGGGGAAGATGTCGGATGGGTGCGAAGGATCCTGCTTCCAATAGATGTCGTTGTAATCCATGCACCGGATCATCAGTGCGTTCGCAAGTGACGCGGAAAGAGCATCAACGCGTTGCCCAGTTGCGATGACAGTGGCCGGGCCGGGTGCGGCGATCTCGTCAAGCACTTCGAGCGCGATCTTCACGTCATGCTGTTGAAATCCGCCCAGAGCGCATCCGAAGGAATCGAGCAGAAATCGCTTGGCCTGATGAATCGCATCGGCCGAGAGCTGCTCGAACTGTAAGTCAGCCGCCCAGCGCGACATCCGGGCGGTGATTGTTTCGGTGGGAGGGACAGCCTTGGTTGCGGACAAGAGATGCTCCTTTATTTGATCCGTATGTTCTTCGGATTCTTGAATGGAAGAAATGCCATGAAATCGGCGTGATGAACGATGAACGCTTCCGTCGTTCGCTTGACCAGATCTCCCTCGGCTGCGTGGGCGGCGATGATGTGGCAGACTGCGTCCGGGACGCCGCACTCTAGCGCCAGCGCTACTCCGGTGAAGGGATGACGCAGAGCCTCTCCTCGTTCACTCTGGCGGCTCTTGCCGTCGGGGCCGAGTTCGTATTCGAGCAGCTTGCCGACATCGGCGAGAATGGCTCCAGCAATTACCGTGTCGAGGTCGACGGGCAGCGCGCGCCCCATAAATTCCTGCATTGCCCGCGCACTTTCGCGTGCGATGTGCACGACGCAGCGCTTGTGCTCCATAAACGTGATGGGGCAATTGGGGACTAATAAGGTGAAGGGAATCTGATTCAGATCTTCGGGCGAAAGCGGACTTCGCTCGAGCGCGGTGATCCATGTCTGGGTCACTTGTTCGCGCAATTCCGAATTCTGAATCCATTCGATTTCAGGCCACAGACGCTGGACGGTCTCTCGCATAGCCGCTCTGATGCGAACCATCGAGGCTATCTGGGGCGAAATCTGCGCACGACGACGGAAATCACAGAGGGGTGTGATTGGAATCTGCGAGGCGCACCGTCAAGAACGGGTAGGTAGGTCTAAGTTGTTGAAGTACAGCAGGTTATTTCATTTTGCCGAATTGGCAAGCAAGGTCGTGACTTCATGTTCGAAGACCGTGGCGTTCGTGGCGCCAATGTGCTTTTTGTAAATCCGGCCGTCACGTCCGATCAGGAATGCGATGGGCAGACCCAGAACGCCACCATACGTTTCGCCGATCTGCGCGTTGCCCATCACGACCGGATAGTTCATGTGCATCTGCTGATAAAAAGGACGGACCGGGTCGGGACTGTCGTCCATGGAGACGCCGATGATCTGTAGTCCCTGGCTGCCGTATTGCTGCTGCATCTGGACGAAGTGAGGAATTTCTTCCCGACAGGGCACGCACCATGTCGCCCAGAAATCGAGCAGCACGACCTTGCCTCGATACGAAGAAAGCTGGAGTTGCTGCCCGTCGGGTTGCGGGAGCGTGAAATCCGGCGCGAGCGCGTTCTTCGTGGGACCGCGGCCATTGTCGAGGAAACTCTTTCCCTCGCGCTCGTAAAATGCCCCGACGATGATGGCTACAATCGCACCAATCAGAATCCATTTCGTAATCGGTCGCAGAGTTATTCTCCCCGGGCCGTAGGATAGCCCTTGTCCACCCAATTCGCGCCGAAATTGTTCGCGATGTAGAGCACCTTAACGTTGGTGAATCCCATGGCGGCCAATGCATCATAGGCGGGCTTTACGTTCGGACAGTGACCCCAGGGGCAGCATCCGCAATACAGCACGATGAATTTCGATTTCGGCAAAGGCTTTACACGCTGCTGGAGTTGTTGCACGCCGTATGCGGTTGAACCGGCGCCAATGTATTCGGAACCGGGAATGTGCGCTTCGCCGTAGAGAACATGTGAGCCGACATGGAGCAGCAACGGTTTCTGCTTGCCCGTCTGCAAAATCTTAACGAGATCTTCAGGGTTGAGAAGATTGGATGCTGGGATGGAGCTTGCCTGTCCAGCGCACTGCGCAATCGAGAAGAGAATGACGGCCGACAAAAGAAGAGCGAAATGACACAAGCGTCTCGCATTCATGAAAATCGATCCTTCATGTGTTCGATAACAACTCAAAAGAATACACCGAGAGGGGCCTTCATTTTGCGCGACCTTAGCCGTTCTCGCTGTGAGCAAGTTCGCGCAGTCGCTCGGCCGCGATCTCGGGCGTGATGTCTCGCTGGGGCGTTCCCAGCATTTCGAATCCGACCATGAATTTGCGAATCGTGGCCGAACGCAGCAGAGGCGGATAAAAGTGCGCGTGAAAATGCCATTCCGCGTGATCTTCTCCGTCGGTTGGGGACTGATGAAAACCCATCGAGTAAGGAAACGGCGCAGAGAATACGCGGTCGTAAATGGATGTCACACGGTGAAGAATCTGGCTGAGAGATCGCGAGTCTTCGGGAGTGAAATCGTTCATGCTGCCCATGTGCCGGCGGCTGCAGACGAGTGTCTCGAAGGGCCAGACCGCCCAGAAAGGGACCAGCGCCACAAATCTATCGTTCTCGTAAACCACTCTTGCGTTTTGGCTCCGCTCAAGATCGACGTAATCACACAGCAAGCAATGATTATGAGCCTTCCAGTAGGAGCGCTGAGCCCGTAACTCTTTGGCCGGTGCTTCAGGAATGGTGTGCGTTGCCCATATCTGGCAGTGCGGATGCGGGTTGCTCGCGCCCATCATCGCTCCGCGATTTTCGAAGATCTGAACGTGGTTGATACTTTCCAGGCCGCCCAGTTCGCGGAATTGTCCGATCCATGTATGGACCACCGGCTCAATTTCTTCTGCGCTCATCGTTGCCAGTGTCAGATCATGACGCGGCGAAAAGCAGATCACCCGGCAAATCCCGGGCTCTCCTTCCGCGACCAGCAGTCCTTTGTTGTCGATGTCAAGCCGGTCATGCGCGGTTTGCGGCTTCAATGCGGCGAAGTCATTTTCGAACACGAAAGTCGATTCGTACTGTGGGTTGCGGACGCCGCCCACACGTGCGTTGCCGGGGCACAGATAACAAGTCGGATCGTAGCTGGGCTCAGCAGCACTCTGTGGCTTCGCGACTTCTCCCTGCCATGGCCGTGTTGCCCGGTGGGGCGACACCAGCACCCACTCATTCGTGAGCGAGTTCAGCCTGCGATGAGGATCTTCGGTCAGTTTCAAATTTCGGCCTCGCAGCATTCTACCTTGGGTGGGCGCGGATGGCGGGCTCCTACGGACGACGAGCGCTGATCGTGAAATGAACTCCAGCGCCACACGGCGCCGTGACCGTACGCACATTCAGTGATTGCTCATGCTCCTAGAATTTTTGGCGTGGATCCGAGGGAGGAGCTATGGGATCGTTGCCGAAGATTCGTGTGCTGGTGTTTGCAGTCTTCCTGGTGCTCTTAATCCTGTTTGCAATTTTCTATAAACCGGTGGATGCGGAAAGTCGTCCCGTGGACAACTCGACTGTCGCGGTGATGCCGGCGGGAAAGCCGATTCAGATTAAAGCTCCGCTCGGCCTGCCGCCCGTGCCAATTCCAGCGGACAATCCGCCCACCTCAGAGACGATCGCGCTGGGTCGAAAGCTCTATTATGATCCCATTCTTTCGAGCGACCAGACGATCTCATGCGCTTCCTGCCACGGGCCACAGATGGGTTTCACCGACACACATCCGGTTTCGCTCGGCGTCGGAGGCAAGAAGGGAAGCCGGCACGCTCCGACAGTCATCAACTCCGCGTACAACTCCGTCCAATTCTGGGATGGACGCGCGCCGAGCCTCGAAGAACAAGCCAAAGGACCGGTCGCGAATCCGGTCGAGATGGCTATGTCTCTGGATGATGCTGTGAAACGGCTTCAAAATGACCCTGCGTATGTCGCTCTGTTCAAACAAGCCTG
>DATEJO010000131.1:0-9947 GCA_035277905.1 Candidatus Sulfotelmatobacter sp. | reverse complement strand
GAAGTGCGAGCTTCTTACAAAAAAAGAAGACACGTTTACCTTGCCCGGCTGCTCGAAGTGGGTTCTTGGAAACGCCGGAGCGGCCGGATATTACCGTGTTGGATATCAGCCGGAAGCGGTACGGGCACTGGCGGCCGACGCAGAGACCAAGCTGAGTCCTGGAGAGCGAATCAGTCTGCAGAACGATATTTGGGCGTCGGTGCGCGTCGGGCGTGAGCCGGTTGGAGACTATCTTGCGTTCGCACAGGGAGTGCAGTCCGATCGCAGCCGCGCCGTCATGGAAGACGTGCTCGGGCGGCTGAATTACATCGGGCAATATCTGGTCAGCGATACCGATCGCGCCGGCTACCGGGCGTGGTTGCGCCAGCTTCTAACTCCGGCGATGAATGAAGTCGGCTGGGAGTCGAAGCCTGGCGATACCGACGAAACTAAGGCTTTGCGGGCGCGGCTTTTTGGCGCGCTTGGATATGACGCGCGCGATCCGCAGGCTTTGACCGAGGCGAGAAAGATTGCCGATAAGGAGCTCGCGAATCCCGCATCTGTGGATCGAGAACTTGCAGCTGGAGCGTTCCCGTTGGCGGCGCTGAATGGCGACGCGCAGTTCTATGACAAGGTCATGGCCGCCTTGAAGACGGCGAAGTCTCCAGAAGAATACTACATGTATTTCTTCACGCTGCCGCAATTCACCGATCCGAAGCTGCTGCAACGCACTCTGGATTTTTCCATCTCTCCGGATGTGCGTTCGCAGGATGCGCTGCAACTGGTGACGTCAGTGCTCGCGAATCCTGCGGGGCAGGATCTGGCGTGGGACTTTATCCAGAAGCACTGGCCCGAACTGGAAAAGGCTGGCGGTCCGTTTGCCAGCGCGCAGGTGGTTGGAGCAACCAGTGTTTTCTGCGATGCGGGATTACGCAATCAGGTGACGGACTTCTTTTCGGCTCATAAGGTCCCGGCTGCGGAGCGCACGTACAAACAATCGATTGAGCGGATCAATGCCTGCGTCGATCTGAAATCGCAGCAGGGTTCGCAGCTGGCTTCGTGGCTGGGACAGCATGAGGTGGCTAGCGGGAAGTAAGTTTCGTGTTGATTTGTGAGCCCGGAAGAAAATTCTTCCGGGCTTCTTTACTTTGGGCGGCTTGGGAACAAAGGGTCCCTCCACGCGCCGATGGAATGCCTTCGGCAATCCATCGGCTTGGTCGGGATGACAGTGTCGTGAAAGTGTGCTACGGCATGACTGGCAGAACTATGTGCGACGGCAACGATGGCGAGCAGTAGACTCGCTGCGTTGCCGGAACGAAATCTGCTGCGGTGGCTTTATAGATGCTGGGCACGAATTTCTGCGGATTGCGATCGATCACCGGGAACCAGGTCGACTGAATCTGGACCATGATGCGGTGGCCTTTGAGGAAGACGTGGTCGTGATCGCGAAGCGGGACGTTCCATTCGGTTGGCTTGTTCGCTGTGAGAGGATGCGGCGTCTCATAGCTCGTGAGATAGCGTCCGCGGCGAACTTCCATCGCGATCGGCAGCTCGTATCCATTCAATGACTGAGCGTATTGGCCCGGCTTCGGGCCTTCGTCGGGATTCCACGCGTTTTTCTGCTCGTCCTGCGGAAAGACGTCGATCAACTTCACGATGAAATCACTGTCGGTGCCAGATGTTGAAGCGAACAGATCGGCGGCGAGCGGGCCGGTGATCGTCAGATCGTGATCCAGCGGCGCGCTGACGAACGACAACACATCAGGCCGGTGATCGACGAAGCGCTGGTCGGCAACTTCCCATGTCCGCCAATCGCCTGCAGGATACGTGGGCGAGATCGGACGCTGGCGATACGGCACCGGATTGGCGGGATCGGAAACGTATTCGCGATATTCTTTGGCAGCCTTCTGTGGAGCAGTGAAAGAGAGCGTGCCATCCGCATATAAATAAAGATTGGTGGCCTTGGCCTCTTTCGGAGGCCATGCGGGATAGGTGTGCCAGGTGTTCGACCCGCTCTGAAACGTGCTGGCCTGCCAGGCGGGCTTGTCGCCTTCACCATGCAGATAGTGGCGGAAGAACGGCGCCTCGATGTTCTCGCGAAACTCACGCGCGGTTTCGTGTCCGCCGAACGGAATAATACCGATGCTTTCGCCTTTCTGCGTCTGCCATTCTCCGTGAAACCACGGACCAGCGACCATGAAATTGTCGTGCTGCGGATCGTTTTCTTCGGCGTGGCGGAAAATCTGCCACGGTCCCCAGGGATCTTCCTGATCCCAGAATCCTGCGACGTTTAGATTGGGCACGGTCGAGGCGTGAAGCTGGCGGACCCAGGCTTCCTTCTTCCAGAAATCATCGTAATCGGGATGGTCGATGGTCGAATTCCAGTAGGGAATCGATCCGTGAAGATATTTGTCGTTGATGTTCGAGAGCGGTCCGAGATCGAGATACCACTCGTAGGTGTCGTAGGTCTCGAAGGCGAAATGCTTGTTGGTGTTCTTGTCGGACTGCTCCATGACGGCATATTCGAAGTCGTAGCTTTCGCGCAGAGCGCCGTAGCGGTGGTCGTCATCGTTCATCCATTGGTCGACGGGAGACGCTTGCTCGCTGATGGCCTTGAGCGCGGGATGCGGATGGAGAAGCGTGAGCGCGGTGGTTAATCCGTCATAGGAGACTCCGAACATCCCGACCTTGCCGTTGTTGTTGGGAACGTTCTTAATCAGCCAGTCGATGGAGTCGTAAGCGTCGGTGGTTTCGTTGGTGGACTTCGGATCGTTGAGATCGACTTGCGAGGAGAGGTTGAAAACGCCTTCGGATTTGAATCGCCCGCGAAGGTTCTGGAAGACGAAGATATATCCGTCGGCGGCGAGTTCCTTGAGCGACGAGGGCATCTGATCAGGCGGCTCTTCGGGGACGCCGTAGGGAGTGCGGCGAAACAGGATCGGCAGCGGTCCCGTTTGATCGAGGGGTGTGAGAATCACCGTCTGCAGGTGAACGCCGTCGCGAACCGGGATCATGACTTCCTGCAGCTTGAAGATTGGCTTAGACGGCGTTTGCTGATTCTGTGCGGCGGCGAAAGTCACGAAGACGAACGGAAGAAGAAAATGCAGTTTGGAGAGGCGCAACCGTGTTCCTCCGGGAGAAGTTGAGTGGGCGAAGTATATCAACTCTCGGGTAGGGATGCTTCGACTCCGAACGAGATCGCCTTTGCGATCTCGTTCTCCGCTCAGCATGACATTTTGAGGTTTGGTTAGAACAATCGGCCGATGGAGAAGTTCACGCGGCTCTGGCCTGTTGGGCTGACGCTGCCGGCAACGGCGATTGGTCCCACGATGGTGTCGGCGATAACACCAAGATTGAAAGTTCCGCGCACAACGAACGGGCCGGGTTCTCGAGCAGTGGTGCCGAAGGCGGAGCCGGCTTCGTACCATCCGCCCCAGTAGATTCGTTTTCCGACAAGTTGGGGAAGGCGGTAGAGTTCGCGGCGGAATCCCAGCGAGGCGTACGCGTAGTGGTTACCGAGAAATTCCTCGGGCAGGTAGGCGCCAAGGCGAAATGGTCCGCCGAGGGCGAACACCTGGAATGGTCCGGCTTGGCCGCGGAAAGAGGTGCCTCCGGCGATGTCGGTGAAAAGGGATGTCTTGCCTCCGATCGGGATGAAATTTGAGGTCTGCACGTCGAGTTGATTGATGGGATGAAGCAGGCCTGGACTCTGCAGCACGCGGGATAACGAGGCCACGACGCGTGTGCCGCGGCTGGGAACAGAGGGACTGTCCTGGCCATCCCAGACATAACGGGCGCGGAAGAGGCCGGTGCTGCCATGCACAATGGGAAGGCCGGTGGCGCCGATGAGCGGGCTGAGCTTGCCCTCGAAGATTTCGTATCCGATGCGGAACTCACTGCGTCGCCCGGAATCGTAGCCGACATCGAAGCCGCCTCCGGCACGCTCGTCACCAAACACTGCCACACGCGTGAGGCCCGTGAAGGAATTGCGGGCGTACTTCGAGGCGAATAAATAAGGCGCAACGAAAAATCTGCTTTGCCCGATCGGTTGATAGAACTCGGTTGCCGCAAGATTGCTGGATCCGAAGAGAAGATCGTTACGCCATTCGCCGCCGCGATGGGCGACGTCCATGAATGTGACGCGCGCGCCCGCGGAAAAATCGAAAGCGGCGACGCCGGAGCCATCGACGTTGACCGCGAGATCGACAAAAGGCGGGCCATACGATTTTTCGCGGGCTGTCACGCGAAGCGTCGGTACGCCATTCTGGACGAAGCCTTCGTACCCGAGACTGTCGAATTCTCCCTGGCCTGCAATGCGGGTGAGCTGCGTGTTGAGGGTGCGGAGATTCAGGGGGCCGTGCGTATCCTTGCTGAGCTGTTTGGCGATGCGCTTGTTAGTGTCGGCAGAAGCGCCGGTGACTTCGACAGCCTCCACTTTCTGGAGTGGCTGCTTCTTGCGCGCGGCTCGCTCGTCGAGATAACGCTCCCACTCGGCGGGATCTTGGATCGCATATTTCAGCAACGCCCCGCCTTGAGCAGATGCCGTCTTGTATCCGAGTTGAATCAGTTCATCGACGCGCGAGTAGTCGGTGATGAAGAATCCCTTCATGTCGACGCTGATTTTGGCGTCTGCCTGGGCAAGGGAACGCTTCTCATTCTGCGTGATCATCACGTCGATGGCGCGCGAAAGCACCCCGGCGAGAGAGTTGAGCTCTCCTACATCCACGGGCGGAAGGCGGAGTTCGACCGCGATCACGACGTCACTATCCATAGCGCGAACAGTTTCGACTGGAATGTTCTGCACCATGCCGCCGTCGGCGAGAACGTGCCCTTTGATTTCGACTGGAGTGAAGAGTCCTGGAATGGCCATGGAGGCGCGGATCGCCTGGGAAAGCGAGCCATCGTGCAGCACGACCGCGTCGCCTGATTGCATGTCGGTGGCGACGCAGCGAAAGGGAATCGGAAAATCGTCGAAGCTTGGGACACCCGATTCGGGAAACGCGATCTGATCGAGGAGAAGCCCGACGCCTTGACCGGAGCTGTAGCCGTTGGGGCCGCTGAGTCCGTGTTTTAGCCCGAGGGGAGCCTGGACGAGGAAGTCACGGGCATCCTGTTTACGGCGGTACGAAAGCTGCGAGTACACCGGGGCAGGGGAAAGCGTACGGTCCCAGTTGACTTTTTCGGCGAATGCTTTGATTTCATCGGGCGACATCCCAGTGGCGTACATTGCGCCGATGATGCTGCCCATGCTGGTTCCGGCGACCCGATCGACCGGGATGTGATTCTGTTGCATCCACTGCAGGACGCCGATTTCGACAAGGCCGAGGGCTCCGCCTCCGCTCAGTGCCAGGCCGATTCGTGGGCGAGGCGTGGCTTCGTCCTGATGCGGAGCAGAAGAGCCTTGCTGGGCGGTACAGAGAGTGGAGAAAACAAGGAGGAATAAGAGAAAAATTCCAGGACGATCCCTAAGTTCCATCATGTGCTCCTGACTGCGGAAGCAAGAGATTTCCGAAACAAAGATTCCAAGGTGAGAAAAAAGAGTAGCAGGTTTAAGAAACGAGAGAGGAGTGGATCAGTGGGTCCCTGGAGCAGCAACTGGCTGCCGAGCTTCGTCAACAATGCGATGAACGGCATCGATTACCACATCCGGGCGATCGAGTTGAATGTAGTGGGCGCTGTTCTTGGCGATGGCTTGAGTTCCGCGCGTTGAGAGGTGCGAGAGTTCTTCCTGCATCTTCTCCCATTCCTGGTTCATGGGTTTTGCGAGGTCGGCGGGAAGTTCGCTCGAAGGCTTATCAGGATCATGCGAGAGGACGGCGAGCGGCAGGTCTCCGAGTGATCCGGTGGCGGCGGTTTCAGCCGCGCTTTCCGGAAAAGATCTCATCTCGGCCAGTCCTTCGTGCGCGTCGCTCCAGTTGCACTCGGCGGCGCGGAGTTTCGGGTCATTGTCGCAAAAGCCCATCAGACGCGGAATGCCGAAGGGCATGGTGTATTCGAGAAATTCGGCTTCGCGGATCCAGCTGCCTTCCATATTTTTCAGCTCTGCAGGAAAGCGTTTGTCCTGGTCTGGGTGCGAGGCGTCGACCAGGACCATGCCCGTTACTTCATTGCGGTAAAGACTTGCGTAGACACGGACATCGTAGCCTCCCATTGAGTGGCCAACGAGCACGTACGGAGGGGCGATTCCTGCAGCTTGCAGCAATGCATGCAGTTGTTCGGTAATGGCGCGGCTGGTGCGCGGTCCGGAGACTGAGTCACTGTAGCCAAGACCGGCGCGGTCATAGGAACAGACGCGCGTGATCTTTGAGATTTCCGGCTGCACTTTGCGCCAGGAAAGATAGGTGTCGCCGAGGCCGGAGTCGAGAATGACGGTGGGGGTTCCGTCGCCGGTGCAGTCAATATGCATCTTCCGGCCGTCGACATTGACGAGCTTGCCTGACATCGGGTTGAAGCGGCGGTCGCGCGCCTCGGAAATGTTCTGGTACATAAATCCGGCGAGGGCAATGAGAAGAATCAGGAGAACGAAAAATCTCACAATCCGGCGAAGCAGCGGATGAGACGGCGAAGTTGGGGAGACTTCGTTGTGCATGAGTAGCACCGAAAGCAGCTGGAATTCCGCCGCCGTTCGCAGGCATTTTACATGACGGGCGGCACGGTGATGCCCATAACTGCAAGCGTGCGGATTAATTCCCGCCGGACAACCGCGACGGTCGCTAGTAGAAATTGTCTTCGCTTCTCATCCGTCTCGGTGAGGATCGGATGACGATGATAAAACGTGTTGAACAGCTGTGCCAGCTGAAAAACATGTTTTGCGAGGAACGCAGGCTCGGTCGTGGCGATGCATTGATCGATGACGTAGGAGGTCTTCGAGGCGGCGAGCCAGAGTTCCCAGATCTCGTCGTTCTCCTTGCCGCTTAAATATTTTGCCAGATCCGCCGCGGACAAATTGCCGGCGACATCTTTGGCGAATGTATCTGCATCGACACCAGCTTTGCGGAAAATGCTGGCCGCTCGGACGACGGCATATTGCGCGTAGGGTCCGGTTTCTCCCTCGAAGCTAAGCGCGTCTTTGAAATCGAAAGCGATGACCGACTGCTTGGTGTACTTCAGCATGAAATAACGCAGAGCGCCGATGGCGATCTGCGTCGCGATGCCAAGACGCTCAGGTTCGCTTAGTTGCGGATGGCGCGAGTCGACTTCTTTCTTTGCCGATGCGATCAGTTGATCGAGCAGGTCGTCGGCTTTGACACCGAAGCCCTTGCGTCCGCTGACTTCGATGTAGGAGCGGGACTTATCCTCGTCGCTGAGTGTGTAGCCGAGTTCGGCGGCGCAGCGGGGAGTGAGCGCGACCATCTCATAGGAAAAATGCGTGTAGTGATCCGCGGCTTCATTGTGCCCGAGGCCACGCAAGGCTTCGATGACTGTGCTCTGCGCTTCGGATTGGCGAGCATCGATTACGTTGTAGATTTCTGCCACGTCGCCGAAGTGAGGATGATCTTTCTCGCCGTCGGTCGTTGAAATCCAGCAGTCGTGCTGGTTGGGATAACGGTAAAACTTGCGGTATCCGAAATCGCGTCCCAGTAGACCGAACTTCCACATGTGATAGGCGATATCTTTGCCGACATATCCGACCGTACCGTTGGAGCGGACGATGACTTTCTGGTCGTCCTCAGCGATGTTCGGCTTGCGTACGTCAACTCCATCGAGCGTCTCGACAACGTGTAGCCGATCGTCTTCCTCTGTGGCCCCTGTGCCCTCTGTGTTGGGATTCGTTTTCCCGGTCCCAGCCCGCCGCATGACCCAACATCCCATGTTCTTTCCGTCCGCCTCGAAGGTCAACACTCCCGCAGTTTTCAGCTTCTCGAAAGCAGCATTCCAGAAATGCAGATGCAGTATCTCGCTCTCTCTCGGGAGGAAGTCGTACTCGATATCGAGACGGTCCATCGTTTCCAGATGGCGGCGGAGAACGGCGATGGATATAAGGTCTGCGACGGCGGCCGTTTCGCTGTTGGCATCTTCGATTGCGTGGAGCGTTTGCAATCGTGCCTGCTTGTTCTCCGGGGCAGCCGTGTACCACTGCGAAACGCGGGCGTAGAGATCCCAACAGTAGTAATCGAAATGCGGCTGGCGCGTGAGGGCTTCAATTTCGGCGCGCGACTTTTTCTCGAGATGCGTGAATCCGACCACGACATCGGCAACCTGAACGCCTGTGTTGTCGATGTAGTTCTGAATGTCGACCTGGCGATCGGCGAAACGAACCAGCCGGACGAACGTGTCTCCCAAGATTGCATTGCGGAGGTGTCCGATGTGCGCGGCCTTGTTGGGATTGATGCTCGAGTGCTCGACCAGAATCTTTCCCTCGGGGATTACCTGCGGCGGTTTGCGATCGGCCGCGAGCGCCTGCACCATCCATGCGCGGTCGATGCTGATATTCAGATATCCGGGAGGCGCGACCTGAAGGCTGGCAATGCCTTCGACCGGCCCGATTTCGTCCTTGATGGCTTGGGCGACCTTCAGCGGTGCTGAGCGCAGCGGCTTGGCGAAAGGGAAGAGTGGGATGGCGAAATCGCCGAGCTCGACCTTCGGGGGTTGTTCAACCACGACGGCAGGCAGGGCTGTGCCGGGATGCCGCCGGTTGAGACACTCCAGCACTCGCTGGGCAAGAAGTTGCTCTAGATAACGATACAAGGAAGCCCTCTAAGCTATTGAAGAAACAGTGATTTTATCAGAGTCGGCAGCGCGTCGAGGTTTGACGCGGTATCGGCGGTTCCCTATGATGAAAAATTGGTCGTTGGTCGATGGTCGTTCGTCGTTAGCGCGGCCAGCATGGGCGTCGTTCCGGCCAACGACTAACGACCAGCGACTAACGACTGTCTTATGCGCATTGCGTATCTCGAGTGTTTTTCCGGCATCAGCGGCGATATGTTTCTCGGCGCTTTGGTCGATGCCGGAGTGTCTCCGCAATTGCTCGAAAAGACGGTTGCAGCGCTTAACGTCGGCGCAAAGCTGGAGATTTCGCGCGTCGTGCGCAGCGGCATTTCGGCTGCGAAAGTCGATGTCTGGGTTGATGGTGAGAAGGATCTGCCGCGGGAAGAGTACTGGGCGAAACAGGCCGCCGATCATCACGCGCATGAGCACGGACACAGCAGCCACGAACATAAACACCAGGCCTCAAGCCATCATCACGATGACACGCCCGGACATGCTCACTCCCATTCGCATCGCGGGCTCAGCGAGATTCGCAAGATCATCAGCGCCGCTGGTATTTCGCAATCCGCGAAGGAGAAAGCGATTCGCACTTTCGAGGCGCTCGGCGCAGCCGAGGCCAAGATTCATAACGTGCCAATCGAAGAGATTCACTTCCACGAAGTCGGCGCCGTCGATGCGATCGTCGATATCGTGTGCGCGGCCGTGGGAGCCGAGGCGCTCGGAGTGGATGAGATCATCTGCTCGCCGTTGAACGTCGGCGGCGGAACGGTGAAGTGCGCGCATGGGACTTTTCCCGTGCCCGCTCCGGCTACTCTGGAAATCTTGAAAGATGCTCCTGTCTATTCTTCGGGAGTGCAGGCCGAGTTGGTGACTCCGACGGGCGCGGCGATCGTGAAGACGCTGGCTCGGCGTTTTGCGGCATTCCCCGAGATGAGGATTGAGAAATCGGTGTACGGAGCGGGGTCGCGCGATTTTCCCGGCCATCCGAATGTGCTTCGGCTCGTAATTGGAGAAGCGGCACCGGCACTGGCGGCCAAAACGCAATCCGAGACGATCACTGTGCTCGAAGCGAATCTCGACGACCTGAATCCGCAGGTGTTCGGGTATGTGATGGACCGTTTGCTGGAAGAAGGCGCTCTCGACGCATTCGGGATGCCGGTGCAGATGAAAAAGAATCGTCCCGGCATGTTGCTGACGGTTTTGTGCAAGCCGGAAGACGCGGGCAAGCTGACGCAGTTGCTATTCGCTGAGACAACGAC